>NZ_JACGWD010000111.1:0-8635 GCF_014077565.1 Pseudoalteromonas sp. 5Ae-yellow | reverse complement strand
TCCATGTCCCGTCTGTTAACATTAATCTTGGCATGTAGGTTCGGTGTAAAGTTTTCTGGCGAATTCAATTATACCTTATCTTCATGCTGTTTGTTTTTCATACCACAAAGATCAACACGCCCTAGTAAGCAATTATTATTCTCTAGGGCCACAGTGCAAGTGTTACACGGTCGTTGTTACCAAGGTCTTTCACTGTTTTAATATTAACAAACGCCATTTTTTCAAAGAAATGACGAACAGCTTCACCTTGCTCAAAACCGTGTTCTATTAAAAGATAGCCATTAGATGACAAATAGTCACGTGATTGTGTAATTATTTGTTTAATATCAGACATTCCACAATCATCAGCCACTAATGCCGATAGAGGCTCAAAGCGCACATCACCCTGATTTAAATGTATATCGCTACTTTCTATATAAGGAGGGTTAGTGACAATTAAATTGAATTTTTCGCCATGCAACTCACTAAACCAGTTACTCTGTTTAACATGTACATTATTAATCGCTAATCGCTGCTGGTTACGTGTAGCAAGTGCAACTGCATCGCTTACTCTATCTACTGCAGTAATTTGCCAACTAGGCATTTCACTACCCAGTGCCAACGCTATTGCACCAGTACCTGTGCCTAAATCCAGCACCTTTGCTGTAGCGGGTAGCGCTATTTCAAGTGCTTGCTCGACTAATGTTTCAGTATCTGGTCGAGGTATTAGGGTCGTTGCGTTAACTTCAAGCGATAAGCTCCAAAATTCACGCAGCCCAGTTATATGGGCTACGGGCTCACCTTTTAAACGTCTTTGGATAAATACATTAAACTGCGATTGTTGCTCATCACTAAGCGCATGTTCTGGCCAAGTAAAAAGGTAACTGCGAGGTTTTTGAAGTATATGAAGAAGTAAAACTTGTGCATCTAATTTAGCACTTTCGCTGCTAAGTGCTAATAAGTCAGCACCTGCAGCAATTGCTTGTTCAAGAGTGTGAGCCACAATTACTCGTCGCCCATGGCCGCAAGTAAGTCAGCTTGATGCTCTTGCATTAATGGGTCAATAATCGCACTTAAATCACCGGCTACCACTTCGTTTAAACGATAAAGTGTTAAGTTAATACGGTGATCGGTAATACGACCTTGCGGGTAGTTATAAGTACGAATACGCTCAGAACGATCGCCACTACCTACCAAGTCACGACGTTCAGAGGCTTCTGCCGCATGGCGTTTTTCATCTTCAGCCTGTTGCAAACGTGCTGCAAGTACCGACATCGCTTTAGCACGGTTTTTATGCTGCGAACGCTGATCCTGACACTCAACCACAACACCGGTAGGTATATGTGTAAGTCGAATAGCAGAATCAGTTTTATTTACGTGCTGACCACCTGCGCCTGATGCACGAAATGTATCAACTTTTAAATCTGCTGTATTAATTTGTATCGCTTCAGCTTCTGGTACTTCTGCCATAACCGCAACAGTACACGCTGAGGTATGAACACGACCTTGTGATTCAGTCTCTGGTACACGTTGTACGCGGTGTACGCCTGATTCAAACTTTAATTGACCGTAAACGCCTTCGCCACTGATATTTGCAATAACTTCTTTGTAACCGCCATGCTCACCTTCATTGGTGCTTACAACTTCTACTTTCCATTTTTTATTTTCTGCGAAGCGGCTGTACATACGAAATAAGTCACCAGCAAAAATAGCCGCTTCATCGCCGCCCGTCCCTGCTCGTACTTCAACAAACACGTTGTTGTTATCTCGCGGATCTTTTGGCAACATTAATACTTGAATTTGTTCTTCAATCACTAGTATTTGTGCTTTTGCTTCTTTATATTCTTCTTGCGCCATTTCACGCATTTCAGGGTCAGAATCTTTAAGCATTTCTTCTGCACTGGCTAAATCATCTTGCGTTTCTTTGTAAGTTAAAAACGTTTTTACAATCTCTTCAAGCTCAGAGTATTCTTTTGAGAGCCCACGAAAACGATTTTGATCACTAATGACCGACGGGTCGCTTAGCAGCGCTTGTACTTCTTCGTAACGCTCTACTAAGGTTTCTAATTTATTATAAACAGACTCTTTCATTTAACGGTTATTCCTGATCAATACCTAACATTTTTTTCAACTGGTTTAGCTGCGCCACTTCACCTTTTTTCGCTGCGTCTTGTATTGCACGGGTAGGCGCGTGCATTAAGCGATTGGTTAATTTATTGGCGAGCTCTAATATAATTTTTTCTGCATCTTTACCTGTATTTAGCTGACTAACAGCACGCTCTACAAGTTCTGACTTAATTGTTTGTACATCATTTCGATAATGGCGGATTAAATCTACCGAATCGAGTGAGCGCATCCACATTGCAAATTCTTTGGTGCGTTCGGTAATAATTATTTGCGCTTGCTGTGCAGCTTGCTCACGCGCTGCCATATTCTCGCTTACAATGGTTTGTAAGTCATCAACGGAATATAAATAGGCAGCATCTAGCTCACCTACTTGGCTTTCTATGTCGCGCGGAACCGCAATATCTATAAATAGCATAGGCTTGTGACGGCGCTGCTTAAGCGCTTGCTCAACCACCCCTTTACCAATAATAGGTAAAGTACTGGCGGTAGAACTAATGACTATATCGGCTTCATGTAAACGTTCTGGTAACTGTGCAAGTGCGATAACATCTGCCGACACTTCATCAGCAAGACTCCGAGCACGTTCAATTGTTCTATTAGCTACCGTTATTTTTTTAGGCTCATTTTGATATAAATGTTTAGCAACCAGTTCAATGGTTTCACCAGCACCAATCAATAACACATTGGTTTGATCAAGCTTGCCATAAATATGTTTTGCTAAGTTAACAGCCGCAAATGCAACCGACACGGCACTTGCGCCTATATTTGTTTCAGTTCTAACTTGTTTCGCTACTGAAAATGTTTTTTGAAACAACCTATCAAACGTAACACCTACTGCATCGTGGTTTTTAGCACTAAAAAACGATTGCTTTATTTGCCCCAGAATTTGCGGTTCGCCCAACACCAAAGAATCCAACCCACATGCCACGCGCATTAAGTGATTAATAGCATCGTTATCTTCGTAGCAATAAGTGTTTTTGCTCAGTTCATGTTCATCCAAACCATGGAAACTGGCAAGCCAGCTCAACAGTGTTTGGGAATTTTGCTGAGCGAGGCTACAATAGATCTCGGTTCGATTGCAGGTAGACACAATAACCGCTTCATTAAAGTCGGCATGGCCACTTAATTGTTGCAACGCCTCTGAAATTTGCTCAGGCGAAAAAGCCACTTTTTCACGTAATTCTACGGATGCGGTTTTGTGATTTATACCTAGTGCTATTATGGTCATATTTGCCAAATATTGCTGAGCCCTACTTCAAAGGCGGTAATTTTACCAAAAATCAGCGGAATATGGAAAGTAAGGAACAACATTTGATTCGACAATATTTGATTTTATTCATGTTTTTTTTGTTTTTAGGTGGCTGTGCTCATCAAATTGATACAAAAACAACACTTTATGATGATTGGAAACCACGTTTAGCTGCTCAAAAAACTTGGCAAGTAGAAGGTAAACTTGCATTTATTAGCCCAGAAGAGCGTCAATCTGCAAACTTAAATTGGCAGCAAACAACAAATTCCAATAATTTAATACTGACTACTTTTATTGGTACTCGTATTTTGTCGCTTAAACAAACAACTAACGGTGCTGAATTAGAGTTTGACGGTGAACAATACTTTGATACTAACGCTGCAGAGCTTTTAAAGCGTTTAACGGGTTTTACACTCCCTGTTGATAATGCCGATAATTGGCTTAAGGGCACCATTGACGATCAAAGTTTAGTCGTTGATGAACTAGGCCGTGCAAAGCAAGTATTATGGTTTGATAATGCAGGCAAAAAATGGCAAATAGATTACGGCACTTACGTACAAAACGCAGGTTACTGGTTACCAACTAAACTGACGTTAAAGCATCAACAAATAAAAATAAAAATTCAACTCTACGATTGGCAGTTTAAATAAGTATGAATAACAAAACCTCTTTTTCACTTATAGCTCCGGCAAAACTCAATTTATTTTTACATATTAATGCTCGCCGAGAAGATGGCTATCATGAACTTGAAACCTTATTTACTTTTTTAAATTTTGGTGATGAGCTGCATTTTGAGTTAACAACAGATGGGAGTATTTCTGTCGGTGGTGATACTAAAGACATCCCTCTAAATGATAATCTCATCTATAAAGCGGCTTTATTATTACAAACACACTGTAAAACCTCTTTGGGTGTAAAAATAAATTTAATTAAGCGCTTGCCGATGGGGGGCGGTGTTGGAGGTGGCTCATCCGACGCTGCAAGTACTTTATTAGCCCTAAATAAATTATGGAAATTAGAACTAAATTTAGAAATTCTAGCCCAATTAGGACTTAAATTAGGGGCTGATGTTCCGGTGTTCATACAAGGGCAAAGCGCCATCGCGCATGGTATTGGTGAGAAATTACACCAAGTAAAACTTAAACAAAAATGGTACTGCGTTGTACACCCAAACCAACATGTAAGTACCGCAAAAATATTTACACATCCAGATTTAAAACGCGACACACCAAAAATAATAGGCGATTGGAAACACCATACTTTAACCAACGATTGTGAGCCTTTAGTTAAAAAGCTTTGCCCCGAGGTTGAAAAAACCCTCCAGTGGTTGCTAAAATACGCACCGTCGAAGATGACCGGAACAGGTTCATGTTGTTTTGTCGAATTTGCTAGTCAAGTTCAAGCACAAGATGTACTTGAAAATCTCCCCCATACTTGGCAGGGTTTTGTGGCTTCAAGCGCAAATGTCTCACCTGCTCATACGGAGTTAACCGCCATATTCGATCAATGAAGTAACGTACAAGTAATCATAAGTTAACCCGCAGTGGTATTTATCATTGCCCGTTAGTCCAAATATTCAGTGCCTGAGGAACCCTACCGTGCCTGACATGAAGCTCTTCGCTGGTAACGCAACACCTGAGTTAGCTCAAAAAGTTGCAAAACGTTTATATATTGAATTAGGCGATGCTGTTGTTGGCCGTTTTAGCGACGGTGAGATCAGTGTTCAAATAAATGAAAATGTTCGTGGCTCGGACGTTTTTATCTTGCAATCAACCTGTGCCCCTACAAACGATAACCTGATGGAACTTATCGTTATGGTTGATGCTCTACGTCGTGCATCTGCAGGTCGTATTACTGCCGTCATTCCTTATTTTGGTTATGCGCGCCAAGACCGTCGTGTACGTTCTGCTCGTGTTCCAATTACCGCTAAAGTTGTTGCAGATTTCTTATCAAGTGTTGGTGTTGACCGTGTTCTTACGGTTGATTTACACGCTGAACAAATCCAAGGCTTCTTTGATGTACCTGTAGATAACGTATTTGGCAGCCCTGTATTACTTGAAGATATGAAAGAACGCGACTTTGAAGACGTCGTTGTTGTATCTCCAGATATTGGTGGTGTTGTACGTGCTCGTGCAATTGCAAAACTACTAAACGATACCGATTTAGCAATCATTGATAAACGTCGCCCTCAAGCAAATGTTTCTCAAGTAATGCACATTATTGGTGACGTTGAAGGTCGTGATTGTATTATCGTAGATGATATGATTGATACCGGTGGTACATTGTGTAAAGCCGCAGAAGCACTTAAAGAACATGGCGCTAAGCGTGTATTTGCATACGCAACACACCCTATCCTTTCAGGTAAAGCAGCCGAAAACTTACGTGACTCAATGATTGATGAAGTAATTGTAACTGACTCAATTCCGCTATCTGATGAGCTTAAAGCCCTTGATAAAGTTAAGGTACTTACGCTTGCTGACATGTTAGCAGAGACTATTCGTCGTATTAGTAACGAAGAATCTATCTCAGCGATGTTTGAACACTAAAATTAAACATTCCTGAATATAAAAGCGCCTTTTGGCGCTTTTTTTGTAAGCGATGTTTATTTTATCTGGGCGTGGTGGTATGATAGCGCGCCTTTTGGCTAGGGACCTTGGTCGCAAAGGCCCTACACATTTAAATAACTGGAGACATCATGTCTAACAAAACTTATACGTATAACGCTGAACTTCGCGTAGAAACTGGTACTGGTGCGAGCCGCCGCCTACGTCGCGAAGACAAAGTTCCTGCAATCCTTTACGGAGCTGATAAAGAAGCTTTATCTCTTACTTTTGCTCATAAAGATATGATCAAAGCTCAAGAAGACGAAGGTTTCTACACGCATATCCTTACGCTTAACGTTGATGGCGAAGCTGTTGAAGTAATCTTAAAAGATATCCAACGTCACCCATTCAAGCCTAAGCTTACTCACCTTGATTTCCAACGTGTAGATGCTACTCATAAATTTCAAACTAAAGTTCCTCTACACTTCATCGGTGAAGAGATTGTAACTAAAGCTGGCGCAACTGTTGTTCACCAGTTAACTGAAGTTGAAATTACGTGTCTTCCAAAAGCACTTCCAGAATTCATTGAAGTAGATGTTTCTAAGTTTGTTGTTGGCGATTCTGTTCATATTTCTGACCTTACTTTCCCTAAAGGCGTTAGCTCTGTAGATTTAGCTAAAGGCGAAGGCCATGATCAGTCTATCCTGACTATCAAAGCAAACAAAGCAGCTCCAGTTGAAGACGACGCTGCAGCAGCAGAATAATATTTAAGGTCTCGCAACCTTGAATTCTATTCAAATGCTTGTGGGCCTGGCTAATCCAGGCCCCGAATACGCAAACACACGCCACAATGCAGGTGCTTGGTTCATCGAGCAAATCGCTGCACGCTATAACTGCACTCTAAAACACGATCCTAAATATCACGGCCTTACAGGCAAAGTGATCATTCAAGGCCAAGAATTCAAATTATTGATCCCCACTACTTACATGAATTTAAGTGGTAAAGCGGTCAGTAGTTTAGCTAATTTTTTCAAAATCCCTGTCGAGGACATTTTAGTTGCCCATGACGAATTGGATTTAGACCCAGGCGTTGCCAAATTAAAAAAAGGTGGCGGGCATGGCGGTCATAATGGTTTAAAAGACATTATTGCAAAAATGGCAAATCAAAAAGACTTTATGCGCTTGCGCATTGGTGTAGGCCATCCAGGACATCGTGAAATGGTTACTGGTTGGGTGCTTGGAAAAGCGGCCAAAGCAGACCAAGAAAAGATGGATGCTGCTGTTGATGAAGCAGTTCGTTGTATGGAAATACTTGCAAAAGATGGTGTGTTAAAAGCACAAAACAGACTACATTCGTTTAAACCCTAATAACTTGGGTTCAAGCACATCGTTTAAACGAATCTAAACAAGGTATCTTACTATGGGTTTTAAATGTGGCATCGTTGGCTTGCCTAACGTTGGTAAATCAACGCTTTTCAATGCACTAACTAAAGCGGGTATTGAAGCCGCTAACTTTCCTTTTTGTACCATTGAGCCTAATACAGGTGTGGTACCTGTGCCAGATCCTCGTCTAGACGAACTTGCTAAAATAGTAAACCCTCAACGAGTTCTTACCACCAGTATGGAATTTGTAGACATTGCTGGCTTAGTAAAAGGCGCATCTAAAGGTGAAGGCCTTGGTAACCAGTTTTTAGCTAACATTCGTGAAACCGATGCAATTGGCCACGTAGTTCGCTGTTTTGAAGATGAAAACATCATCCACGTAGCAGGCACTATTGACCCTGCTGACGATATTGACGTAATCAACACTGAGTTAGTACTTGCTGATATGGATAGCGCTGAAAAAGCCCTTTTCCGTAATTCAAAAAAAGCAAAAGGTGGCGATAAAGACGCTAAAGAGCAAAATGCTGTACTTGAAAAAGTAAAAGTGCATCTTGACGAAGGCTTAACTTTACGTGGTCTAGCACTAACTAAAGAAGAAAAAGCAGCAATCAGCTCTATTAACTTCTTAACGATTAAACCAACAATGTATATTGCAAACGTTGCTGAAGATGGTTTTGAAAATAACCCATACCTTGACCGCGTACGCGCTATTGCCGCAGCTGAAGATGCGATTGTTGTTCCTGTATGTGCCGCTATCGAATCTGAGCTTTCAGAACTAGATGACGAAGACAAGCTTGAGTTTATGGCTGATCTTGGTTTAGAAGAGCCGGGTCTTAACCTTGTTATTCGTGGTGGTTATGAATTACTACAATTACAAACTTATTTCACAGCTGGCGTAAAAGAAGTACGCGCATGGACAATCCCTGTAGGTGCAACAGCACCACAAGCAGCGGGTAAAATCCATACCGACTTCGAGCGTGGCTTTATTCGTGCGCAAACTATTGCTTTTGACGACTTTGTTGCCTTTAAAGGTGAGAGTGGCGCAAAAGAAGCAGGTAAGATGCGTCAAGAAGGTAAAGAGTACATTGTTAAAGATGGCGATGTAATGAACTTCTTGTTCAACGTATAAGTACAAATTAAACCAATTTAACTTGGTAATAATTTTTAAAGGCTCGTTTTTACGAGCCTTTTTTGTATTTAAGCATTATAAAAATAATAATTAACCTCAACTAGGGGCTGTTGATCTTTGTAGTACATATATCAATCAGCCCACATTGGTAGCCACATCATAGTAAATGCTAAAGCGAGCATTGAATGATAATTTCGTTCAAGCTTTTCATACCGCGTGGCTATC
>NZ_JACGWD010000245.1:0-201 GCF_014077565.1 Pseudoalteromonas sp. 5Ae-yellow | reverse complement strand
ATCTCAGCGCTGAGCTACTGATTAATTGGCGTAAGCAACACCCACAGTCGCACTGGATGGTCCCGATTAAAAGCAACACGCAATACACCGTCATTGAATCTTACTCTGAGCATGACTTCAAAGTAGAAATGAGTGTATCTGCGCATGCCAGAAAACAAGACCCTTCGCTTCCTGAGTGCTGGCAGGCCAGACTGGTTCTTT
>NZ_JACGWD010000157.1:0-980 GCF_014077565.1 Pseudoalteromonas sp. 5Ae-yellow | reverse complement strand
ACAGTGTTTGCAAAGAATTAGGCGATGTGAACTGTGCAAATACATTAGGAAAACCATCAAAAACAAGAACGCTATATGCGCATTCAACTTTAGCAATTGATGCAGATACGGAGCATGTTATTGGTTTACTCGACCAGTACTATTGGTTTAGGAAATCAAAGGTTAAAGGGACTAAAGATCAACAACAGCAACGCCCTTACGAAGAGAAAGAAAGCTATCGCTGGCAACAAACATTAATGGTTATAAAAAAACGTACAGGTGAATTATCAAATATACTTAACATCTGCGACAGAGAAGCTGACATTTATGAGTACATGACTTACCAAAAAGATGAAGGACATCGATTTTTAGTCAGAGCAAAAGAAAATAGAAAATTAATAGAGCCTCAATGCAATCTCAATCAGTTAATAGAAACAGCGCAGGGTCAGTGTTGTTACACTATTAATATAGCGCAACGTGCGGGAAGAAAAGCGCGTCAGGCCCTAATTACATTGAGCTATCAACCTATAACACTCGCCAAGCCTAAGCGAGTACTAGGGCAAGAATCACCGACATTGAGCGTCAATGTCATTGTCTGTCAGGAAAAAGAAAGTACGCAAAAAAATCCATTATGTTGGATTTTATATACGACAGAGCCGGTAAACACAGCAGAAGATGCCCAGAAATTAGTAAGATACTATGAACTCCGCTGGCGTGTAGAGGAGTTTCATAAAACATGGAAAACAAATGGAACCGAAGTAGAAGATTTACGTTTACAGCACAGTGATAATATTTTACGAATTGCGATCATTAAAGCGTTTATTGCTGTCAGGTTATTACAGCTGCAAAATATGGCGCAAAGGAGTGAATTAGACAAAGAAGTGAGATGTACAACTTGTGTTAAAGAGATGACGTGGAAATTACTATGGGCAAAGGTTGAAAAGGATGTGTTGCCGGATAAAGTACCGTCTCTTCATTGGCTGTACTATAGTTTAGCGAAA
>NZ_JACGWD010000109.1:0-8802 GCF_014077565.1 Pseudoalteromonas sp. 5Ae-yellow | reverse complement strand
GGATAGCCACGCGGTATGAAAAGCTTGAACGAAATTATCATTCAATGCTCGCTTTAGCATTTACTATGATGTGGCTACCAATGTGGGCTGATTGATATATGTACTACAAAGATCAACAGCCCCTAGGTTAGTGAAAGGAGTGATTTTGGGTATATTGTTAACGAAATTTAGTAGTGAAAAATTAAAAGGGAATTAAATGAGTAATAATTTTAATGAGGCTATAAAGGGCTTTTTTTGGGGGATAGGGTTTGTAATAGCAACACTCGGTGGTATCAGTGTGTACGCGCTAACAATAGCCGCAGAAGTTGATAGTGGCTTTAAAGAGCAGGTATCAAATAAAGCATTGGAGGGCACTGACGACTTAAATAGTGATTATAAACTTACCCTTTCTGATATTTTTAAAGAAAATGGGCGAGTAAGAATAACTGCCGAGTTAAAAAATATCACCAATGAAAGCATATATGCAGGTGGTGTTATAGCATCTACATTCGATAAAAACGGAAAGTTTGTTGGTAATTGTTTAGGTAAAAGCGATAACATTTTTATAGAACCAAATAAAAGTAGCTATATTGATATTCATTGTAATCTACTGAGGCCACAGGTGAGTAGAGTGCACTCAGCAAAGCTAAAGTTTAAGTGGCTTGGTTTTTAAGTTATAAAGGATAAGGCAGGCTTTATGAAGCTCATTGAAGTAGATTCTTTGTGGTATTTATTGAAAAATTATGATGATTATTATATTCAACAACTTAGCGGTTCTATGCATACTGAAACAGCTGCAACTTATAAACTACTAGATGAAGAGGTCAATAATTATCTAAAGCTTGGTAATGAAGCGCTATCTAAAACGATAATTCACTTTAATAATATCGGTAATTACAGTTGTTTATCAGCAGAGCGTCGAGCGAGTTTAGAAACAATTAGTAAGATACAAACAATTATTAAAATGTTCCTTGATAAATAGGTGCTCGGTGAATAGTGATAATAAAGAAATTTTAAAATGTGTAAAAGTAACATCGAATCCCTTTTCATCAAATAGGGACTCATCTTTGAATTTAACTATAAGTGCAATTGATATGGCTCTTCAAAAGTATTCAAATGACCAGATTACACAAGTTTTAAATAAAGAGCTGATGCGTTTAAATGATATTTGTAATAACTCACCTGGTAGTATGCTGGCTTACGAAATGCTTTTAACCTACAAAAGTGCACAATATAACTGTGCTCAAGCATTAAAGTATTTGAAGAAATACAGAAATAACCAGTAGGTTCTTTTTTTAAATATAAATTAAAAGTAGGAGTCAAACTTCTAGTTACTATTTTTACATGAGATTTTATACAAAGTAAGTTATTTAGCTGGCTGCGGGCGCGTCAAGTTACGATAAAATATTATTGTGTCGAATGTTAGCCCTTTTTAAATTTGATGCGTACATAATTGAATTCCCACAGGGGAGTAAAATAAAACTGTATACCAATAAAGTTAAGACCGTTAGGCACTTTAGACTCAATATATTGCGCTAAAGCATGCAACTTAGGGGGTGAGTTTGTTTGTGAGAATCAAATCATCATTTATAATTGAATTAAATTGTTTAGGCCTGATGTTGAACAGCATCAAGTATTAAAAATAGAACGAGGCATTCGCTATATTTTTAGCATAGGCTAGATTAAAAAGTAAATTTGCGTATGTTGGGTAGAGCGAAGCGAAACCCAACAATAAACACTTTTTTAAATAGCTGTCCACCGACAGCTATTAATTTTAATTCACTTTCTCAACCTAACCCCAAACCCAACAACTCCCATCAACAACACAAATCCCCACACAAACACATTGCCGTATTGGCTGTACACGCTGTCGCCTTTTATAAGCTTAATTTTGGCTTTCAATATGGTAGCTTCAAACTGAGGCATGGTTTGTTGTGTGTGGCTTATAGGGTCGTATACGGCGCTTACACCATTGTTAGTAACACGCACTAGAGGGCGTTGTAGTTCGAGCGCGCGCATACGGGCTATTTGCATGTGTTGCAAAGGCCCAATAGAGTCACCAAACCAGGCATCGTTACTGACAGTAAAGAGTAGATCGGAATCGCTTTTGTAATTTCCGCGTACTAAGTCGGCAAAAACAATTTCGTAGCAAATAGCAGGGAGTAAGTTATAGCCATTGGCGCGTAAGTTGTTTTGCACTTTGTCGCCACGGGTAAACGATGACATAGGCAAATCGAATAATGGGGCAATAGGGCGCAAAAAGTCTTGAAACGGTACAAATTCGCCAATAGGTAGTAGCTGGTGTTTTTGATAGCGGTTTTTATCAAGGTAATGGTAATGCCCATGCTCGTCGCCACGTTCTTTATTACCGACCACAATAAGTGTGTTGAATATATTTTTGGTGTCTCGCTGGTAGTCAACAATACCGGTTACAAGGGCGGTTTGATTAAACGAGGCGGCACTGTCTAAATTGGCTAGGTAGGAATCGGCAAGCATTTCTATTTCAGGCACTGCGGCTTCTGGCCATACTATTAAGTCGGCATCCCAATGTGGACGAGTCATGTCTTGGTATTTGCTCATTGTGGTCCAAAACTCACTTGGCTCAAAGCGCAGGTGTTGCTGTATGTTGCCTTGTACAAGCAATACTGACATGTTTTTATCTGTGTAATGAATGCTGCCTGTGGTATTTGTACCTGTAAAAATAAGCGCAACAGCTGTCGCAGTAACCGCTGGGGTTTTAAAATCTTTTTGGGTAAGTCTATATAGTGCAAAGCCAATAGCCACACATGTTAGTGTTAAGCCAAACTCGCCAATATAAGGGGCAAGCAGCCTTAAAGGTCCGTCGGTTTGTGTGTAGCCAAAGCTTAACCACGGGAAACCGGTAAGTACGGTGCCACGTAAATACTCACTAATTGCAAAGCAGGCAATTAGTAATGCGCCAAAGCTTTTAGGGCCACTAGCAAAGCGTGTAGTTGCCCAAAAGGCAAGTGCGGGAAATAATGCTAAGTAGGCGCACAAAAAAGCCATTAACGAGAGCGACGCTATAAGCGGCATACCGCCAAAGGTGGCAATAGAAACATGTACCCAGCTTATACCTGCACCAAACCAGCCTAGGCCAAATATAAAGCCATATTTAGCGGCGGTTTTTGCGTGTGCTTTACCGTTATTATTGGGATTAATGCAAAAAATTATGGCGCCAAGGCTAATAAATACGATGGGCCAAATTTCAAAAGGGGCATAGCCAAAAGTTAAAACAAGGCCCGCAACGAGTGCGAGCCATGCTTTTTTATCTTTTGCTAATAGGGTAAGTCTAGTTAGCAGTTTCTTCACTGTCGTTATCATCAGCCTTAGGAACGGTGACTTGCAGTTGCAAAATACGACGATTGTCGGCGTTGGTTACTTTAAATTGGTAACCTTCTATGTCAATCGTTTCACCACGGCTTGGCATATGGCCAAATGCGTGCAGTACAGTTCCGCCAATAGTATCGGCTTCGTCTGTGCTGTAGCCTGTTTTAAAATGCTCGTTAAAGTCATCTACAGGTGTGAGTGCTTGCACTACATGGACATGTTTAGCAAGTTGACGAATATCTTGATGTTCTTCTTCTTCGTCGTGCTCATCTTCGATTTCGCCAACAATTATTTCAAGAATATCTTCAATCGTTACTAAGCCCGATACGCCGCCGTATTCGTCAATAACAACAGCCATATGGTAGCGTTGCTGACGGAATTCGTTTAGCAATGTATCAACACGTTTGCTTTCAGGTACTACCATTGCTGGGCGTAAATAATCGCGTATTGATGGTAAATGCTCGTCTTTATTTAAGATCAGTGGCAATAAATCTTTAGCGAGTAAAAAACCTTCTACATGGTCTTTGTCTTCAATCACCACAGGAAAACGTGAGTGAGTTGAGTCAACCATCATTGGAATTAGCTCTTCAAGCGGGCTGTCGATCTCAAGAGTGATCATTTGTGAGCGCGGAACCATTATGTCTCGCACTTTAAGCTCAGACACGCCAAGCACACCTTCTATCATCTCTTTTGTTTCAGGATCGATTACGTCTCGTTCTTGCGCATCGGCAATAACTTCGACCAGCTCTTCTCTATTCTGGGGTTCCCCTTGCAACATTTGGGCTATTCTGCCCAACCACGTTTTGCCAGAAGAACCCTGGCTAGATTGCGAGTTACCGTCGCTCATTGCGTCTAATTGCTCCGTTAATTTAAATATCGTCCCGGTATGGGTCTGCTATGTTTAGCTCTGCAAGTAATTGCTTTTCGATGCTTTCCATCTCTAAAGCATCGTCACTCTTTATATGGTCAAATCCAAGCAAATGCAAGCATCCGTGAATAACCATGTGAGCAAAGTGGTCATGAAATGACTTCTCTTGCTCAATTGCTTCAGCTAATACAATGGCTGGGCAAATAATTAAATCACCAACCAAGGCAATATCTATTCCTGGTGGTGCTTCAAATTCGAACGACAGTACGTTGGTCGGTTTATTTTTACCGCGATAGTCGTTATTAAGTTGTTGCGATTGCGCTTCGTCGCTAATAACGATACTGAGCTCAGACTCATCACGGTATTGGCTAAGGGCTTTGTCGGCCCACAGTGCAAATTGCTCTTCGCTTGGGAGGTTGTCAAACTCACAGGCTATTTGTAAATCAAGTTCGGTTGTCAAAGTATTACTCTTTAGTAGTAGGCTGTTGAAGAGCTGCAAGTGCGTCTTTTACATTTTGCTTTTCAATGCGCTTTAGTCGCTCGCTTTCGTCGTTTCGCTCGTAGGCTTCAACTATGCGTGCTACAACAGGGTGGCGTACTACGTCTTGGGCTTTAAAGTAGTTAAAGCTAATTTCGTTTACGCCATCAAGTACTTCCATTGCATGGCGAAGGCCTGAGCGTGTGCCACGAGGTAAATCAACCTGTGTTATATCGCCTGTAATAACCGCTTTGGAGTTAAACCCTATACGGGTTAAAAACATTTTCATTTGCTCGGCGGTGGTATTTTGGCTTTCATCTAAAATAATAAAGGCATCGTTTAAAGTGCGTCCGCGCATATAAGCAAGCGGAGCGACTTCAATGATATTTTTTTCGATGAGTTTTTCTACTTTTTCAAAACCTAGCATTTCAAAAAGAGCGTCGTAAAGAGGACGTAGGTACGGGTCTATTTTTTGACTTAAATCGCCAGGTAAAAAGCCAAGCTTTTCGCCAGCTTCTACAGCAGGGCGCGTTAGTAATATACGGCGTATTTCTTGGCGCTCAAGAGCGTCGACGGCGGCTGCAACTGCAAGGTAAGTTTTACCAGTACCTGCAGGGCCAATACCAAAGGTAATGTCGTGGTTTAAAATATTAGCCACATAAACACCTTGGTTGTCGTTACGTGGTTTAATAACACCACGGCGGGTTTTAATAACCATTTCTTTGCCATAAGCGCTGCTGGATGCATCTTGCTCTAAGGCTTTTGATTCGGTAATAGCTAAATGAACGGCGTCGGGTTCTATTTCGCCTAAAACACCACGAACTGGCTGAGTATCAACATAAAGGTTTTTTAAGATTTCTACAGCGCCGGCGCAGTTGTGTAGTTTACCGGTTACTTTAAAAAAGTTGTCACGGTGAATTATTTCAACAGCCAGGTGGCGTTCAATTTGTTTGATGTTTTCGTCAAACGGGCCACATAAAGAAGAAAGGCGTTTGTTATCGGCAGGTTCTAAATAAATCTCTAATGTTTTTAACTGATTACTCAAAATTGCTTCCTATAGTACTGCGCCAGCGTTAACTGGCGCTAATTGTGTGACTAAGGAACGAAAGTAGCTACGCCAATTTCGTTAACAGTGTCTGGTTTTGGCTCTGCAGCTGCAGCTTTAGTTAAAATAGCTGAAGGAGCTACTTCACGTCGTAAGTTCATTTCTGATTCTGTACGAATTAAGTCACCACGTAAAGAGTTAGGTAGTGCTTCGGTAATACGTACATCAACAAACTGTCCGATCACTGTGTGCGGGCCAACAAAGTTTACTACACGGTTGTTTTCTGTACGGCCACGTAATTCCATAGGGTTCTTCTTAGAAGGACCTTCAACAAGTATACGTTGCTCTGTATCGAACATTTGACGACTAATTTGCTGCGCCATTTGTGTAATACGGTTTTGTAGTAAGTATAAGCGCTCTTTTTTCTCTTGCTCTGTTACGTCATCCGGCAAATCTGCCGCTGGCGTACCTGGGCGTGCGCTGTAAATAAAGCTAAAGCTCATATCAAAACCTATGTCGCTAATAAGCTTCATGGTTGCTTCAAAGTCTTCTTTGCTTTCGCCTGGGAAACCAATAATGAAATCTGACGACATACTTAAGTTAGGACGAATTTTACGTAACTTACGAATTGTCGATTTGTATTCAATTGCCGTATGGCCACGTTTCATTAGGTTTAATATACGGTCTGAACCACTTTGTACTGGTAAATGTAAGTGATCTACAAGCTCTGGTACATCGGCGTAAACGTCGATTATATCTGGGGTAAATTCTACCGGGTGCGATGTGGTGTAACGAATACGGTCAATACCATCAATAGCTGCTATAAGACGAATTAAATCAGAGAAGTAACAAATTTCGCCATCGTGCGTATCGCCGCGGTATGCATTTACGTTTTGACCTAAAAGATTTACTTCACGTACGCCTTGCTCTGCAAGTTGTGCAACTTCAAGTAGTACGTCATCTACTGGGCGACTAACTTCTTCACCGCGGGTATAAGGTACAACACAAAAAGTACAGTACTTAGAACAGCCTTCCATAATTGATACGAAAGCAGATGGGCCATCTGCTTTTGGCTCTGGCAGGCGGTCAAATTTTTCAATCTCTGGGAATGAAATATCAACAACCGATGAGCCTTTGTCGCCTTGCACTTGTTTAATCATTTCTGGTAAACGGTGTAGCGTTTGCGGACCAAAAATAACATCTACAAATGGTGCACGTTGGCGAATAGAGTCACCTTCTTGTGAGGCAACACAACCACCTACACCAATGATTAAATCTGGCTTGTCGTCTTTTAATAACTTCCAGCGACCTAATTGGTGAAATACTTTTTCTTGTGCTTTTTCACGAATTGAACAGGTGTTAAGTAAGATTACGTCGGCATCTGTTGCATCTTCAGTTAGCTGGTAGCCGTTGGTGGCATCTAAAAGTTCAGCCATTTTCTGAGAGTCGTATTCGTTCATCTGACAACCCCAGGTTTTAATATGCAGCTTTTTGCTCATTGAAATATAGCCTCGTGTTCAATTCGATAGTGGCACAAAAATGTGCTAGAAACAGGATTAAGGAGCAAGCATGCTCACTTAAAGGAGGCGTATTTTAGCTGGATACCCGCCCAGATCCAAGTATAGTTTTCATGTTTGTGATCTCAAATCAATACAGGGCGAGTTTAATGTGCTGTTAGGGATATCCTCTGGTATAAAACAAATTAATTTTGATACAATCAAAACAGACTCAAGTAATAATAAAATGATGAAAAACATGACCAAAAATAATGTGATAGTGGTTGGCGGGGGCATGGTTGGCGCGGCTATGGCGATAAAGCTGGCTCAGCAAGGCTTTGGCGTGCGCATAATTGAAAAACACCTAATAGACCCATCGCACATTCTTAGTAGCGATAAGGTGGATATTAGAGTGTCTGCTATTAATCGTTTTTCAGAAAATTTACTTGATGAATTAGGGGCAATGCCTCTTTTAAGGCAAAACCGTATAGCGCCTTATCAACAATTAGAGGCTTTTGAGCGCGGTGGTGACAATTTATTATTTGATTGCGCCGACATAAACACGACACATTTAGGCCACTTGATTGAAAATAGTTTAATTCAAGCAAGTTTGTGGCAGCAATTTGGGCATTATAAGATTGAGGTTATTGAGCAATCATTGCCGGTAACTAAAATAGAGCAAACGGATGATTTAATTACGCTTGTGTATGGTGATCAAACCTATACAGCTGATTTAGTAATTGCCGCCGATGGTGGACAATCGCAGCTGCGTGCTAAAGCTAATATTGGTATTACGGGTTGGCAGTACCAACAGCATTGCATGGGGGTATTAATTAAACTCGATGCCCCGCAACAAATTAAAACATGGCAACAGTTTACACCAACCGGGCCATTAGCATTTTTACCAATGCAGGCACCGTATGCTAATTTAATTTGGTACGACAATGCAAATACACTACAAGCATTTAAAGGGCTAAACCCAACTCAGTTAAAAACGCACATACTGAATAAGTTCCCAGAACTTGCTGGAGACTTTGAAGTACAAACCCATGCGATATTTCCGCTAACTCGCCAACATGCAAATAGCTATTCGCAAGGGCGTTTGGTTTTAGTGGGCGATGCAGCGCATACAATTAACCCGCTTGCAGGGCAGGGCGTTAATTTAGGTTTTCAGGACGTAGTGGCACTTGCTGAAGTTTTAAACGAAGCAGGAGATATAGGTTGCCCTCTCAAACTTAAAGAATACGAACGAGCTCGCCGCAGGGCTAATTTATTAATGATGAGCATGATGGATGCTTGTTACTTTGGCTTTTCTAACCAAGTTGCGCCACTTAAATGGGCACGTAGCCAGTTTTTAAAAATGGCTAATAATACAGGCCCTATAAAAAACTGGGTTTTAAAATACGCAATTAGCGGTGATTTAGGCTAAATTTAAAGTAGAGATTAAAAAGGCTCATTTATGCTGTCTCTTATACACAAATCCCTGCTAAGAAATTAGCGGGGATTTTTTTGAACTAAATCTCAATGTCATGATCAGATCTTCAAATCTTGTTTGAGGGCACATTATGATTAACGAACATACTCATTG
>NZ_JACGWD010000121.1:0-6150 GCF_014077565.1 Pseudoalteromonas sp. 5Ae-yellow | reverse complement strand
TTTTTGCTATGTCTAAACCAATTGTTGTAATCTTCATTTTGGTCTTCTCCCTTTGATTATTGTAACCACTTTAATCATGGCACATAGATGCCGTATAGGGAGGAGACCATTACATCAGGTTAGTTAGACGAAATGAGCTACAGTGCCTCTGGATCTACCCAGCGGCGCAGACTTATCCAAGTGTTTCCTACTACTTCGTGACTGTATTGCGTAACCACAAGTAAGGCATGAGCATTGGGAATAAACTGTTTGCTCCATGGAAGTGCAGCAAAATTATGATAATCAGTGGCGGCGGTTATTACTTCAACACCTTGAGCATTGAATAAGTTTTTGGCGCGGGGCATGTGCAGCACAGATGTTACTAGCGCGACTTTAAAATCAACTAATTTAGGTGCTAATAATTTAGCTTCTGCTGCGGTATCCATCGCTTTAGGATTTTGGAGTATACGGCTTTTATTAATTCCTAAACTAATTGCTGTTTGATACATAAGCCCGCTATTAGTGATATTTTGATAACCCCCGCCTGAAACTATAAGCTCTGCATTAGGGTAGTGCTTTGCTAGTTTTACACCTTCTACTAAGCGCGTTAACGCACAATTACCTAATTGATTATTAGCACTGAGTGCAGGATTTGGGTTTATATCGCAACCTAGTACAACTATTTTGTCTATTTTTGGATGCTTTAAAGCATAAAATGCAAGCGAAGTAGGTTCATTATTGTGGATAATTAAATTGGCGATAAAGGGGGTGCTCAATGCAAGTAATACAATTAAGCTTAAAGCAGATAATAAGAGAGCTGATTTGCGACCTTTAAATGCGAGTAGGAGCATCAGACACGCAAATAAACCAAATAGAGGCAGTGGCATAAGTAAACCACCAATAATTTTTTTAATAACAAACATAAGAGTTAAACGCTGTAGAGTTAATTACAGCGATATTACTCATTATATTGATGATTATCGACCGTTATTTAACTTACACGTATTTAAAAAGTGACGATAAACAGGGTTGTCTTTCATGTCTTTTTTCATTGCTAAATACATAGGACGAGTAAGGCCAAGAGCACCCAGAGGAATTGACTTTATCAAGCCTTGGCTTTCATAAGGTGTAACTAGCCAATCAGGTAAAGCGGCAACGCCCATGCCGGCACTTACTAGTTGAAAAATAAGTAACCCTTGATCAACCGTTTTTAACGTACCGTCAAAACGTGCATTTTGAATGAAATGCTTAAATATATCTTGGCGTTCACGTGGGATTGGGTATGAAATAATAGTTTCGTTTTTTAAATCAAGCGCTGTTACATACGCTTTTTTAGCAAGTTCATGATCCGGTGCCACAATAAGCTTCAATTTAAAATCAAATAAGTGCGCGTACTCTAATGTGTCGGGTTCACGTATGTCAGATGTTAAAACTAAATCGAGCTCATCGCTTAGTAAGTCAGGAATAGCGTCGTAACTAAAGCCGCGCTCGTAATCAATTTTTATATCAGGCCAAAAGTTATTAAATTCTTTAATAGTAGGCAATAACCAATGAAAACATGCATGGCATTCCACACTTAAACGCAGTTGAGAAATAGGTTGATTTAAGCTTTCTTTCAAACGGCATTTAGTCGCTTCCATTTTTGGTAATATTTCGTGAGCCAACTCAAGTAATAGCATTCCCTGAGGGGTAAAGCGGACTGGTTGAGTTTTACGCTCAAATAATTGGCAATCTAATTTATTCTCTAAATCTTTGATTTGATGAGATAAAGCAGACTGTGTCAAAAATAACTCTCGTGCCGTATTAACCAAAGATCCTGTTTCTTTTAGGGTTGCTATGGTTTTTAAATGTTTAATACCAATCATCTTTAAAAATTCTCATGGGAAAAGTGAGTTCAGCTCAGATTAACCACATACTACGCCTATACAAAAAACGTTTCAACGTCTAGATGGCTAAAATTTTGCGATTTATTGTGGTTTATTGCAGTTTGTTGCTATGAATCGCGAAAATATTAAAATTAGTAACGATAAAAGTCATTCGAAAACTGGTTTGATGAGTTTTAGATGAGTTTGCTTCATGTTGTCTTTTAAGTATATCGATTGCGGTGTGCTTCACCTCAGTGTGAATTTTGACTATATAAATAACTGTGTGGGGTGGGGGTGGGGGGTTGTTGAATGGTTACTTTAGATTGTGGTTTAAAAAATAGAGTCGTTTTGCCTTTTATCTATAGTTTAGGTCAATGGATGAGTATATACGTAATACCTAAGCCAGCGACCTACTCGCTGGCTTTTTTATAAGGGCTTATTAATAAGTAATATGGCTTCTTTGGCTGTGACCGGTTTTGACTTTAAAAAACCTTGGCCATAGTCACACGCGGTGGATTGTAAAATGGCTAATTGTTCAAGTGTTTCTATCCCTTCAGCAACAACCTCAAGTTTTAATGATTGCGCAAGTGATAAAATGGCTTCAACAAGTGGGTTGGTGGAATCTTGTAGGTGGTCTATAAAACTTTTATCTATTTTTAAAATATGGATAGGCAGTTGGTGCAAGTAGCCCAGTGCTGAATAACCCGTTCCAAAATCGTCAAGGCACAATTTTACTTTTAAAGGTGAAAGACCTTCTATTATTTGAGTGGCGAGTTCTAGATTTTCTATTAAGCCTGATTCGGTAATCTCTAAACATAAAGAACCCAGAGGTAATTGGTACTTATTATAAATAGAATGTATTTGCGCTACAAAATCGAGGCTTGCAAAATGTCGTGACGACACATTAACCGTTACTTTCAAAAAGCGATGGCCTTGTTGGTGCCAATTTGAAATCTGCTGAGCGGCTAAATCAAGCAAATGTAAATCAAGGTTTATAATTTGCCCTGTAGTTTCAGCTATCGGTATAAAGTCATTAGGGGGTACAAATCCTTTTTTAGGATGATGCCAGCGCACAAGTGCTTCAAAACCAATAACCTCACTTGTGGTAATTGTAAAAATTGGCTGAAAATAGAGTTCAAATTCGTTGTGTTCTATACCGTGTTGCAAGTCGTTTTCGATATCGGCATGGGTTTTAAGTTTTTTACGCATCGTGTTATTAAAAAACTTAACTTGTCCACGCCCGGTGGATTTTGCTTCATACATAGCAGCATCAGCTTGTTGCAGTAATATATAAGCTTTATCGTTTATGTTGTCGGTATAGGCAATACCAATACTAGTAGAAGCTTGAAGTAAGTGGCTATCTACATTAAGAGGTTTTGATAATGCGCTTTTAATTCGGTTTAAAGCTTCATTAACTTGGTTTTTATGCGTGATGTTTTCCATAAAAATTGCAAATTCATCGCCGCCTAAACGTGCAAATGTATCCGTGCTTCGTACTGTACCTTTAATCAAGTCGCATATTTTTATAAGGAAGTGGTCCCCAACTTCATGCCCGAGCGAATCATTAATACTTTTAAAACGGTCAAAGTCTAGATACAACAGGGCATGGCTAGTACTCTTTTTAGCACGCGTTAAACGTAAAATAGCATGCTTTATTCTCTCAATGAGTAATGAGCGGTTAGCAAGGCCGGTAAGCTCGTCATGCAATGCTTTATGCTCGAGCTCTTGTCGGGCTAGTTGTCTATCAATTGCCATACTTATTTGGCGACTTACGTAAGTTAGAAGAGCGCTGTCGTGTTCGTTGTATTGCAGTGTTTTATCGTAGCTTTGTACAACAATAACACCGCTTATACGATCACTTGTTTTAAATGGAACACCCAACCAAGACTCTGATTGTCTGCCTACCATTTTAAAATCACCGTTATCTATATGACTTTGAAAGGCATCTTTATTGAGTAATAAGGTTTGCTCTGTTTGCAGTAGGTAATATGAAGCAGTGTCTTTTAGCTGTTCTTTAGATATTTTTTGATGTGTTTTGGTGTTTATGCCTTCTTCGACTATATAAACAAGGTCAAGTATATCTACTTTTTTGTCATATAAAGCGATAAAAAAGTTATCAGCGAGAAGTAAATTATTGATAATTGAATGAAGGGCTTCAAAAAACGTATCTAAGTCGTTAGCTTTATAGGTTAGATTTGCTATTTGTAATAAGCTATTTTCTAATTTTTGTGCGTTGTTAAGTTGTTCAACTGTTTTCTGTAAGCTATTTACCGTATTTACTTGGTTAATTTTAGCACTGAGTAAGTGGGCAACTGTTGTAAGAATTTCAAGATGTGCGTTTGTAAAGTAGCCTTTAATAGGATGCTCACAATCAATAACACCTAAAACTTGTTCTTTATATATAAGAGGGACGCATAGTTCTGATTGGGCAGGGCGTTCATCTGCGATATAACGGCTATCTTTTGTTACATCATCGATAATTACGGCTTTACCAGTAGTTGCAACAGCCCCAGTAATTCCTTCACTAAAACGTATTACTTTACGTTCGGCTTGATATTTGTCACGGGCGTGAGCAATACCCATCGAGGCAACTTGATTTAATGTATTTGCTTTATTATTAGCAAGATATATAACACAATCAACAAATCCTAAACGGTTTACAACATGCGTTGTAACATACTCAAATAACTCTTCTAGTGTATCGAGTTGTAATAAGCTAGATGAGAACTGATTGATAATACTCAGTTGATCAGTTTTTATTTCAAGTGCTCTTGAGGCATCATTTTTGTAAGACATAGGCAATTTATATTATTCTTTTTATTTTTAAATACGTAGCTAAGTTAACCTAATCTTGGATTTTGTACAAAATAAAGCGATGAGTGGTTTTAATTGGCTGTAAATTATTATGACGAATGGCTTTAATTAATTGTAAGTAATAACAATGGCTAATCCCAATTGAATTGGAGTATTAAGCTTTAATTACACAACTCGGTAATGTCATCAACATATGCATTATTTTTAATAAAATCTTTACTCGAAAACATCATATGCCTATGATCGAATAAATTCAGCCTTGGAACAAAGTAATGACAAGCAATAATACAAACTCTGTAACAACCCTTACTATCACTCGCCCAGATGACTGGCATGTACATTTACGTGATGGCGACCAGCTAAAGGATACTGTACGAGACATTAGTAGATACATGGGTCGCGCTATTATTATGCCAAACCTTGTTCCGCCGGCAACATGTACTGATACCGCTCTTTCCTATCGAGAACGTATTATGGCAGCAGGCCCACAAGGTGCCTTTGAGCCTTTAATGGTACTTTACCTCACTGATAAAACGACACCAGATGAAATAAAGAAAGCAAAAGCAACGGGCAAAATAGTAGCTGCAAAGTTGTATCCTGCTGGCGCTACAACCAATTCTGATTCGGGTGTTACATCAGTCAAAAATATTTACCCGGTTTTAAAAGCAATGCAAGAAGTAGGTATGTTGCTGTTAGTACACGGAGAAGTTACTGATTCATCAATTGATATTTATGACCGTGAAAAAGTATTTTTAGATACGATTTTAGGGGATGTGGTAAGTGACTTTCCTGAACTTAAAATTGTACTAGAGCATATTACAACTAAAGATGCAGTAGAGTTTGTAGTTAATGCACCTCGCAATGTAGCAGCAACAATTACAGCTCATCATTTACTTTATAATCGTAATCATATGTTAGCGGGTGGAATTCGCCCACACTATTACTGTTTGCCAATCCTCAAACGTAACATTCACCAGCAAGCATTAATGGCCGCAGCTATAAGTGGAAATAAAAAGTTTTTCTTAGGAACTGATTCTGCACCACATTATAAAGATAAAAAAGAAGCTGCTTGTGGTTGTGCTGGTGCATATACGGCTCATGCCGCAATTGAGTTATACGCTGAAGCATTCGAAGATGCAGGAGCTCTGGACATGCTTGAAGGATTTGCAAGCCACTTTGGTCCTGACTTTTATGAGTTGCCGCGTAATGCCGATACAATAACATTACAAAGAAAACCATGGGACGTACCTGCAAGTTATACCCTAGGCGACTCTGAAGTTGTGCCTATAAAAGCAGAAGATACTATTGATTGGTCTGTTAAATAGTTAATATTTTATATTTAAACCAAAAGCCGCTTAATTTTTAAAGCTGTCTCTTATACACAAATCCCTGCTAAGAAATTAGCGGGGATTTTTTTGAACTAAATCTCAATGTCATGATCAGATCTTCAAATCTTGTTTGAGGGCACATTATGATTAACGAACATACTCAT
>NZ_JACGWD010000055.1:0-31976 GCF_014077565.1 Pseudoalteromonas sp. 5Ae-yellow | reverse complement strand
TATCTTGTGTATCGATGCCAAACCAATGGTTTGAGGAGCTTGGTTTATATCCAATAGAAAAAGTGAATACGGGATGGCTTGCTTTATCAGCGTTTAGGAAATAAGTTGATAAAATGTGAAGGGTACAAGGTCCGTACGTACGGTTCTGTGAGAGGGATGAGGCATAAGCCTCACCCTACTCGATGTTATTAAAAACTTACATCAGGTTAGATAAAATAAAAACGACACATTAAAAATGTGTCGTTTTTTAATTCAATAGAAAAAAATCTAGAGTCTTTAATTAATCAAATATATTTATAATTGCCAGTTTACAGATAGGGCGTAGTTACGAGGTGCACCGTAGTAACCTTGTGCCCAGTACAGGCTGTGCAAATATTTTTCACCGGTGGTGTTATTTACGTTGAAAGTGACTCCTACGTTATCTGTAATTTCGTAAGTGGCCATTAAATCAAGTAACCCGTATGCATCTTGGTGAGTAGTGACGCTTGCAATACCATTTGTATCTTCGACTTGAACTCGGCTAGTTGAATCCTGCCAGCGATAGTTTGCACCAAATGATAAACCATCAACTAAAGGTACTTGGTAGGTTGCGGCCACTTTAAGTTGATTTTCAGGTGTGTAATCTTTAACTAAATCATCACCATCAATAGTTAGGTTACTAAAACTTACACTTGCGCTTAAATCATCTGTTATTCGACCACTTAGTTCAACTTCAAAGCCGTTGCTGTTAATACCATCTGCTGCATAATAACGCGTATCACTAGGTAGTGAGTCGGGTAAAGCTATGGCAAGCCCTTCCTGCTTTGCATCGAAGTAAGCAAAAGTTACGAAAATTTGGTCATCAAGTAACTGTGCTTTTATACCAACTTCACTGCTTTTACCTATTACGGGAGCTAATTGGTTGGCATTAATATCAAGCTCTTTTTGCGGTACAAATGTTTCTGTGTAGCTTGCATAAGCTGATAGAGACTCGTTAAAGTAGTACACCGTGCCAATATAAGGAATAACTTCAGAGTCGCTTCTTGTTTGTTCAACACCGTAAGCACTCCCTTTTGTTTTCCAATCGGTATAACGCACACCAGCGAGCACACTTAAAGGCTCACTTAATTTAATGCGAGTAGATATGTAAGCTGATTTTTGCTCGTTAGTAATATCACTACCATCTAAGCCATCAGCAAGTGTTGCCTCTGGTACTACACCATCCCACGTTTTAAGTGATGGCATATCTGGAAAACCATTGCCTGTAGTGTAATCGTAAAGAGACTGCTCGTTGTAATCCATTTTAGCTTGGCTAACACCAAATGATAGGTCGTGCTCTTGGCCAAATAAATCAAACTTACCACTGGCATATAAATCAAATAAGTCATGCTTATCTTCGTAATCATAACGGCTAGCATAACCTGTTAAACCAAGTTCAGTATCTTTATCAGGGGTGCCGGATACGTAGAACAACTCTGAGTCTTGTTCGTTTTCGATGTGAGCATAACGTGCTCTAGCTACCCATGTTGCCGATAAGTTTTGTTCAAGTGTTACATATACTTGCTCAGCACTGTTATCCCAGTAAGACCAGTCAGCAGCGGTGCTGGTTGATTCGTCGTAATCGGTTGCTGTTCCGTCTGTATAATAAAGAGGTAGTGCACCCCACAGCGGGCTATCTGCGTCTTTTTGTTGGTTAACGTAGTTAACGCTTAATAATGTGTTGTCTGTTAATTTGCCTTCGTAGGCTAAGTAAACAATGGTTTTATCTGTTTCGTAGCGATCTAAATATGAGTCAGCTTTTTGCTTTGTAAATACAGCGCGTACAGCGTGGTCTTCATTTATTGGCGTAGATACATCTAAATCTAAACGTTTTTTATTCCATGAGCCATACGATGCTGATGCATTTGCCTGTGTTGTATAAGTTGGCTTTTTTAAAACCATGTTTACAGTTGCAGAAGGATTACCGGCGCCAGTCATTAAACCATTAGCACCGCGAACTATCTCTACACGGTCATAAATTGATGTATCAAGACTACCTTGAATAGAGCCTGAGCTTTGTGGGATCCCTAAGCCATCAACTTGAAAGTTCGTAATTTCAAAACCACGGGCCTTAAAGTAAGTACGATCTGTTTCTATTTGCTCTACTGTTACGCCTGGCGTGCTTTCAAGTACTGAGTTTATATCGTCTAGTGAAAAGTCGTCCATTAATGCACGAGAAACAACGGAAATACTTTGCGGCGTTTCTTTAATTGATAGGCCTAATTTTGTAGCAGATTGTGCATCTTCAGTTATGTAGTTTTTATGATGCTGACCATATACCGCAATTTTTTCGAGAGGTTCAGATTTTACATTTGCCTCATCAGCAAGTGCATAACCAGATAAAATTAAAGAAGTAGCAAAGCTTAGTTTAGATAAACGCAAAACTTGAGGGGACGACATAAGTTTTTCCAGTTAGTTCAAAAGAAGTGTGTAACTTAATCTAAATGATATCGATTTGCAATTGTGTTTAGTGTTTTTATCAATAATAATTCTATTTTTTTGGATTTTAGCGCCACATATAAAGATTTTAGGTACGAATTGATGAATTATATAGAACTCAATCTCGCTTATAAAAAAAGCGGCCTAGGCCGCTTTTTAAAGTAGTTAGCTTTTTAGCTATTAAAAAGAGTATTTAACAGAAAACTGTAAACGATCTAAATCGGCATCAACGCCGCTTTCAGTTTCACGCTCAGCATGCTTTAGCTCAGCACCAAAAGTTAGACGTTTAACCGGTGAGTATAGAATGTTAGCGCTATAGCTTTGGCTTGATTCAGTCGGATCACCAGAAATAGCTAATAAATCAGTGTTGTTATCAGCACTGAAGAATGAATATAAGAACGTTGAACGCCATTGGCTTGTCCACTTGTGCTGGTAAGCAACAAAACCAGAAGTTGAATCAATAGCATCTAAATCATCGCCATTGAGTACTGCACCATGGGCTACATTAACACCAACATAACGGCCTAAGCCTTTACCTTGTGTAAGCATAAACTTAAAGTTGTCTTCGCCTAGTTTAACCATACCCGATGCACTAACACCAAATGATGTTTCATCGGCATCAATAGCACCTACTTTATAAGTAAGTTGACGGGCAAGTGCAGCAACTACTAAATTACCCCAGTCAGCTTTATGGGTATAACGTGCAGTAAAGTCAGGAAGTGAAGCATCGTCGGTTACAGCCATTGATGAACTTTTAATACCCTGTGGGTTTGTAGTAAAACCTGTAGTAATGGTACTTTCTGGATTTTCTAATGAGAAAGACCAAGCGCCAGTAGTGTATTTAACTTGAGTTTGGCGTACAAACACTGTGCCCTCTGCTGGGCCTATAAAATCAAGTGCTTCAGGTAGTGCGCCAACGTTTTGAAAGTTAGACCATGTTTGGCCAAATAACCAGCCATCGTAGCTAATAAATGCATGACGTACACGTGGAGCGTAAGAGTTAGATACACGTTCATTGCCACCAGGCGCTGATGCTAAAAAGTCTAACTCAATTTTGGTTTTTACTGTTTTACCGTTATCCATTAACGTTGAAGTACCAAAGTTAAAGCGAGATTCACGTGCATGCATATCAAATACAGCATCAGAGTCATTGTCATCACCAACAGTAAGTGTACTTGGTACGTAAAAATCACGACCAACACTTGAGCCAGAAGGTGCGCCTGCAGAATAGTCACTCCACATAGCATCTAATTTAATGTATCCGCCGTAAGTAAATTCAGTATCTCCAACTTTTGCTGCAGTGGCTGCATAAGCTGTGCTTGATAGTGCACATAATACAGCGCTTGCTGCTAATGTTTTTAATGGGGTAAATTTCATTGTGGTGTCCTTTATAGGCTACTTGTTGTTTGTTGCTTTTTTTTTCATGTAAGGTTGTATTACTTGCTACTAGTATTACTTACGAATAAAAAAGGGTGTTAGTTTGGCTTTTCAATACACATATTGTTTTCATTCGTTAAATAAAGCTTTGGCAAGTAATACCGCAAATATCTTTCTTAAAGTACACAAACACTTTTGAATATGTGCAATATTTACTCAATTACCTATTGGTCTATAAGACTAAGGTTTTAGAGTTGATTAGTTTGCATTTACTTACATTTAACGCGTTGTATTATTTATGTAAAAAAATTGAAAGCAGGTGGATTATAAACTACAAATGAGTAAATTGGAGTAGAGTACAACTAAGGTCTAATACTTAATAAAGCACTGCTGAGTAATCCTTGATAGGAGCCTAAGGCAAGCAATTTTAATGGAGACGAAGATGTCACAAAGTATCTATCCAGTTCCGGCGCATATTAAAGATGCGACTCTCATTGATAAAAATAAATATAATACGCTTTATAAGCAATCTATTGATGATCCTGAAGGTTTTTGGGGTGAACATGGCAAACGCCTTGATTGGTCTACTCCTTACACTAAAGTTAAAAACACTTCTTTTGATAAAGGCCATATCAGCATTAAATGGTATGAAGATGGCTATTTAAATGCGTCTTACAACTGTATTGACCGCCATTTAAAAACCAAAGCAGACAAAATTGCGCTTATTTGGGAAGGAGATGATCCTTCTCAAAGTGAGAACATTACTTATCAAAAACTTCATGACGAAGTGGCTAAATTTGCCAATGGTTTAAAAAAACTGGGTGTACAAAAAGGTGACCGCGTAGCTATTTATATGCCAATGACCCCACAAGCGGTGTATGCAATGCAAGCTTGTGCACGTATTGGTGCTATTCATTCAGTTGTATTTGGTGGCTTTTCACCTTCAGCGATTGCCGATCGTATTCGAGATTCTGGCGCTAAAGTTGTTATTACTTCTGATGAGGGGCGCAGAGCAGGTAATTGTGTACCACTAAAAGCAAACGTTGATGAAGCTGTTGCACAAGATACAGTGACTTCAATTGAACACGTTATAGTACACCAATTAACCGGTGGTGAAGTTGATTGGAATAAGCACGATATATGGTGGCACGAGCTAGTTGCTGACTTACCAGCACAGTGTGAGCCAGAGCCAATGAATGCTGAAGATCCTTTGTTTATATTGTATACATCAGGTTCTACTGGTCAGCCTAAAGGTGTTGTGCATACCACAGGAGGCTACTTAGTTTACTCATCAATGACACATGAATACGTGTTTGATTTAAAAGAAGACGATGTGTATTGGTGTAGTGCCGATGTAGGTTGGATCACAGGACACAGCTACATTGCTTATGGACCACTGGTAAACGGTTGTACGCAAGTTTTATTTGAAGGTGTACCTACATATCCAACAGCTGGGCGTATGGGTGAAATTGTTGATAAACACGGTGTAACTATTTTATATACCGCCCCTACAGCAATTCGTGCATTAATGGCGAAAGGTGATGAGCCAATTGCTTCATCAAACCGTGATAGTTTACGTATTTTAGGTTCGGTTGGTGAGCCAATAAATCCAGAAGCATGGACGTGGTATTACGAGAGTATTGGTAAATCTAATTGTCCGATTGTAGATACGTGGTGGCAAACAGAAACCGGTGGCATTATGATCACGCCATTACCAGGTGCTACTGATACAAAACCTGGTTCTGCGACACATCCATTTTTTGGTATTGCGCCTGCATTATTCGATGCTGAAGGTAATACACTCGAAGGTGCTGTAGACGGTAATTTAGTTATTTTAGATAGCTGGCCATCGCAGGCGCGAACGGTTTACAACGACCATGAACGTTTTGAACAAACTTATTTTAGCGCCTACCCAGGTGTTTACTTTACAGGCGATGGTTGTCGTCGTGATGAAGACGGGTATTACTGGATCACAGGACGTGTGGACGATGTACTTAACGTATCAGGCCATCGCCTTGGTACAGCCGAAATTGAAAGTGCGTTAGTTGCGCACGAAGCAGTAGCCGAAGCTGCAGTAGTGGGTTACCCGCATGATATTAAAGGCCAAGGTATTTATGTTTATATTACGCCTAACGAAGGTGTAACAGTAAGCGATGAGTTAACCAAAGAGGTACGTAACTGGGTTCGTAAAGAGCTTAGCCCAATAGCATCACCAGATATGATTCAATGGTCACCGGGTTTACCTAAAACGCGCTCAGGCAAGATTATGCGTCGTATTTTACGTAAAATCGCTGCAAATGAGCACCAACAACTCGGTGATACGTCAACGCTTGCAGATCCATCTGTAGTCGATGAACTAATCGAGAACAGATTAAATCGTTAAATGTGCGTTAAAAACTTGATTACAAGTTGATTCTAAACGTAGTATATCGGCTGTCAGTAGGGGTTTTATACCTAACTGGCAGCCGAATTTATTAGGAGTGAACCATGAGTCAGTTTTTAATAGCGGACGATCATCCGTTATTTCGTGAAGCACTAAAGGGCGCACTGAGCGCAAAATTTGAAGGTTTAGAGGTTTTTGAATCATCCGATTTTGACAGCACACTGCAAGTGTTAAGCGAGCAAGAGGATCTTGATATATTACTGCTAGACCTTCACATGCCAGGTAATGGTGATTTATATGGTCTTATTCGTATTAGAGAAGAATACCCAAGCTTACCAATTGCCGTTGTTTCGGGTAGTGAAGACGCTAATATAGTTTCAAAAGTAATGGGTTACGGCGCTATGGGTTTTATTCCTAAATCGTCATCGTCTGATGATATTGCCAGTGCAATTAACCAAATACTTGAAGGCGATACATGGCTACCAAAAGAGCTAAAAAACAAAGTAGCTGAAATTGAAGGTGAAGACCGAGAAATAGCAGCGCAAGTTGCCTCATTAACACCTCAACAATACCGAGTACTGCAATATCTGCACGAAGGTTTACTTAATAAGCAAATTGCTTATGAACTGCACATATCAGAAGCGACAGTAAAAGCACACATTACAGCCATATTTAGAAAACTCGGCGTGTACAATCGTACCCAAGCCGTTTTAATTGCCGCTAAATTAAAACTCGAGCCAATAGAGCAGGCATAATTTACATTTAAAAAGTCACTTGCTTATTTATGAGCAAAAAAATGCCAGCAACAATGCTGGCATATTTTTATGTGTAAAATAATTAATGCTAAGAAAACACTACGGTTTTATTACCATTAATAAATAGCTTATGCTCTGAGGCAAGTTGCAGTGCTTTACAAAACACTGTTTTCTCAACATCTTTACCCATTTTAGCCATTATTTCTGCGGTATTGGCATGTGTAACGCTGGTTACATCTTGCAAAATAATAGGCCCTTCATCAAGCTCATTATTAACAAAGTGAGCTGTGGCACCAATGATCTTTACGCCGCGCTCAAATGCTTGATGATAAGGTTTAGCACCAATAAATGCTGGTAAAAATGAGTGATGAATATTAATTATTTTGCCTTCAAAGCGACCCACAAATTCAGGGCTCAAAATACGCATGTATTTGGCAAGGCCAATAATATCAGGGTTGTAGCTGGCAATTAAATCACCTACCTTTTTATCATGCTCGCTACGGGTTAATCCTTCGTGCGATACAACATGAAACGGCACACCAAACCCTTTAGCTAGCGGCTCTAAATCAGCATAGTTAGCAATTACAGCGAGTACTTCAATATTAAGAGTTTGTTCAAATTGCTTTAACAGCATACCACCTAAACAATGAGCTTCTTTAGTTGCCAGTAAAACTACTTTAGTTTTTGCGCCGCAATGTAGCGCAAGTTTAGCGCCTTGTGGCAACAGTGCGCGTAATTGATCTAAAAAGTCGCTTTGTGGCTCACCTGTAAGCTCTGTACGCATAAAAAATCGCTGCGCGTCTTTATCTACAAATTCGTTGTTACGCGTAATGTTTAAATTATTTTTATGGCAAAGCCCTGTAATTTTAGCTATTAAGCCTACATCATCAGCACATTGGGTGGTTAGTATATAGCTCATTGTCCTCATTCTTACCCTGTAATTAATCCTTTCATTATTTGTGTTTTGGCACATAAAGCAAGGGCTTTGTGAACTAATCCAATATTAATCATGTTGTTGAGTGCAAAAGAGGTAATAAAGTTAAAAAGTATTGAATAGAGGTTAAAAAAAATGCCACCTAAGTTAACAAGGTGGCATTAATAAAAGTTATCTAGGTTTGAGGTTAATTAACCCTTGGGCTCGGGAGATAAGTTTTCTTCTTGTCTTAAATATCCGGCAGCTTCTTCATCATCTTTCGCTATCGCTTGCTGAGTAGGTATAGCGCGCGTTTGTTGGTTTAGTTGATGTATTTGTGACGCATTACCTAAATCACGCTCACTGGTGATTGAGGCGATAGATTCACGGTCTTTCAAGAATGAAATAACGTCTTTTTTGATTGCTTGTAATTGTCCTTCGTCTTTATGCATTTCCATAATATGGCGAGGATGTTCAAGGTTTTTCATACCTGTTGCTGCAAACGTAGTAGAAACAACACGAGAAACAATAATCCAAGGCGTTATGCTACTGCGTACTAACGTATTTTCTGAGCGAGTACTATCGTGAATACCCGTACCAGTTGATATTTTAGACTCAGTAAATGTGCCTTCGCATTTAAAATACACTAGTAGTGATTCAAATTGCATTTCAGCAAAGAACAAATGAGCTGTGTTTGTAAGCAATTGCGCAAATGCTTTAATGAGTATACCAATTAGTAATAAGTGAAAGCTTGTCATTAATAGCTCACTAAATTGAACAACATGTTGGTTATTAAATGCTTGTTTAAAGCTACTAATATTTGCCGCGTCAACGTAATGATAAATATTGATAAACGAATACGCTAAAAATACAGTAAACGCCAACGCTACAATATAAAGTAAGTTACCGCTCACTAAAGAAATTAGCCTTGCTAACGAGAAGTTTTTACCTAAATCCATTGAGTGCAATTTAGGCTGAATTTCTTGAATCATTTCACCTTTAAAACCGCCTTTACCTTCAATTTGTTCTTGAAGTTTAGGATCTAATTCTCTGTAAACTCTGTTAGGTACCTCTTTATAACGACGATTAGCCATTACTAAGTTATCAAGGTTTATAAAAATTTCGTCTGGATGAACAGACTCTTGCCAGTTTTCACGTAGTTCTGATACTTCAGCCGAAGGTGTAACTGCATTTAAACGCGCTTTAATCATAATGAAAGCAATTGCGCAGCTCAGAGTAGCTAATACAATAATCGCAATTAAGTACATGCCAGCATGAAGACTAGGTAGTTGTTCAATCCAGCCATCTATTTCTTGTTTGCTAATGTGCTGCTCTTTCATCAACCATGACATAGAAAGACCAATAGCGATTGGTAGAATAAAAGATAAAGAAATAATTTTAGCGAGTGCACCGGTACCAAGTGCTTCAATATTTTTTTCAGCGTTTCTAGAAATAGGTTTACCCGTAGAGCGCCACGAAAAAAGCACGTAGAACATTAGTATGGCACTATAAACAGGAAATGCTAATTCGCCTGCTTCACCGGTAAAACCCGATAAAGATACAAATGCTACAAGGCAATAAGCAATAAGTGCAACAAGGGTACTTACCCATGAGCCAAATAAGCGCTGAGCAACATTACGAATAGGATAAGGTAGGAATAATAACTTAGGGATTAAACTGTGCAGTAAACGTGATAAAAAACCATTAGGCTCTTTAAATGTACTATTTTTACGACCAACCAACATTTCTTCTAGTGATTGCGCTGTATAGGCTACTTCTTTTTGTTCTTCTTGAGCGGTTGATGCTTGTGATTTGCTGTAGTTATAAGCGAGTGAAGTAGGGTGGTTTCTGCCTACAAAATACTTAAGAGTTGCATAAATACCACTTGAAAGTGAGCGAATGCCGAATGCTAAAATAAGCATGCCAAACACCATTAAAATCCATCCAGCGGTTGTATCTTCTTTCACTGAGCCCGCAGCAATAACAAGTAAACTAATACCCGCTATAGACTCAATGAGTCCTCTTAGCGCTGTTACTTTACCTTCCAGTTTGAAGGGGTTTTTTAGTCCAAGATCAATCGATCCATAATCAAAAGCCATTGAATTCTCCATTTAAACAGCACCCCAATTACGGGGGACAAAAGTGTAATTAATCTGAACTTAGGATAATAAATCTATCTCAAGTAGTTATTTTTAGCGCGAAGTGCATTGAGTTTAATCGTAATAGACTTTTTGCTTGCGCGTAAGTGCGTCCTACTTTTACAAAAACCTAAATAGAATTATTAATATATATTAAGTATTTATAGTTGTTGTTAGTTTTTATTATATATCAATAATCTTGTTCAGTTTAAGGTTATTTTAAAGTGATACATTTTATATTTCGACGCATGCTTAAATATAACTGGAGGGTAAATGAAACTAATTTATGTAGACGATAATTTGCCAGGGATCACTCGTAAACTTAAACACAAAAGTTGGCTTTACTTCGATCCAATAGGAAAGCAAATAAAAGAGCAAAATGTGATTGATCGTTTAAATGGATTGGCATTTCCGCCTGCCTATAAAAACGCCTGGTTTTGCCCAGAAGAAAATGGGCATATTTTAGCGACAGGGTTTGATAGTAAAGGGCGAAAACAATACCGCTATCATCCTGAATTTAGAGCGCAACAAGAGGCTAAAAAATACCAAGCATGTGGAGTATTTGGTAATAAACTTCCTTTGTTAAGAGCACGTTTAGAAACAGACTTACAAGGTGATGAGCTTAATATTGAACGTACTTTAGCGGCAGTTGTAAGGCTTATGGATTTAGGTGCGCTGAGGGTAGGTAACGAACGTAACGTAAAGCAAAATAAAAGTTTTGGTGCTACAACATTACGCACACGCCATGCAAAACTCACGGGTAAAAACATTCAGCTAAAGTATCGTGCTAAATCAGGCAAGGAGCGTGAAGTAAATATAACCGATAGAGTGCTTAGTCATGTAATAAAAGACTTACAAGATTTACCCGGCCAGCATTTGTTTCAGTATATAAATGAGGGTGAGCGCACTAATGTTACATCAAGTGAAATAAATCAATATATTCAGCAAATAATGGGTGAGGAGTTTAGTGCAAAACACTTTAGAACCTGGCGAGCAAGCGTAATTGCATTTAAACAATTAGCTAAAGCCAAAGGAGCGCTTACTTTAAAAAGTATGCTTGATAGTGTCTCCCAGCAACTGGGTAATACTCCAGCTATAGCACGTAAATCTTATGTGCATCCCGATTTAATTACGCTGTGCAAAGAAGATGAAGATACTCAAACTGCGTGGAGAGAGTCGCTTTCATTACCACGAAAAACGAAGTACTTGAGTCGTTATGAACGTGGTTTTTTAGCTTTTTTAAAAGATTAATTGCCATAGCAACTTTACACACTTGAGCATATTAATTACATATTCTCTAATTTAATTTATTAACGTTTAGAATAAGGGTTTTTAAAAAGTCATTAAATTTCAATTGTTTATTTTGAAACTTTAATTTGGCATTACCGTTGCACCTCCAGAGTACTACTTAGTGGTAAGTACAAAAGCATTTATCAACGATATTTAGCGAGGAGGTACACAGTGAAGGGGTTATTTTCAAATCAAGCGCTTACTAAAGCAAAGGGCTTTACTTTAAAAACTGCATTGTTTATTGGCATGAGCGGCTTATGCTCAGCACCAACTCTCGCTGCAAATGAGCTTGAGAGTGTGGTGCTCGCTAACTCTTCACTAACTACTTATAACTCACAAAAGTACATGCAAGCTGATGACAGCTACTACTTTGATCAGTATTCAGCGCAATTAATTGAACGTACAGAAAAGGCCATTAATTGGTATCAAGAAATAGTTAATAAAGGAGGTTTTACACACTTATATAGCGACGAATTGCTTGAACTCGGTAGTAATAATAAAGAGGTAAACTTACTTGCACAGCGTTTATACCAAGAACGTGACTTAAAAAGTAATGTGTGTGACGAGTCTATATGTACGTTTGATAAACACATAGAGCAAGCTGTTAAGCAATTTCAAAGCCGCCATGGTTTAACAGTGGATGGACGAGTGGGTAAGCGCACTTTTGCTTCACTTAATGTGCCCGCAAAGCAAAAACTCGATAAATTAATACTTAACTTTTATAGAATAACTAACTTTGCAGGCGCAAGTGACGAGCAATATGTGTATGTAAATATTCCTGAATACAGCTTACGGTTTGTAAAAGCGGGCGATGTAAAATTAAAAAATAACGTAATTGTAGGTAAACCAAGTTGGGAAACACCTGCATTTAGTGACGAAATAGAAAAGTTTGTAGTTAACCCTGAATGGCGTATACCCACCTCAATCGCTACTAAAGAAATTGCTCCAAAGGTCGCCGAGGATCCTGACTACCTTGTAAAAAATAATATTGAAATTAGAAAAAACAGCTACCTAGACTCACAAACTGTTAATCCTAGTAATATTGATTGGGATTCTATTAAGCCATATCAATTTGATCACTTTTTAGTTAAACGTGCTGGTGAAGAAAACCCTCTAGGAGAGGTTAAGTATTTATTTCCTAACGCCGAAGCAATTTATGTTCACGATACACCAGCAAAACAGCGTTTTAGCCAATCAAATCGTGCTTTATCGCATGGCTGTATAAGGATAGAGCAACCCTTTTCGTTAGCGCGTGAAATTATTAAGCACGAAGGAGAGGCACAAACACTCAATCACATAGACAGCGCACGTACTCAAAACAGTACTCAAACGTTTCATTTAGACGAGCCTCTTCCTATTCATTTAGTTTATTGGACTGCATGGGTTGACGAAAATAAGCTGGTTAACTTTAGAGATGACATTTATCAACGCGATAAAAAAGCATTATTAAAAAATGATGAACAATCGGTGATTGCCGCTTTGTTAAAAAATAAATAATGAGAGGGTTTATGCAATTTATTCATTATATTTTTATCGCCATATTCACAATTATATTTAGCAATAGTGTATTTGCTGCAGCGCCCACAAAAGCTGCGCATCAGGTGGTTGATATAAAAAATAAAGCTAACTTTGAAGATGCAGAATTTAGCTTGAAAATTAACGATATAGTTATGCCATACTCGGTGTTTTCGGTGTTTGTAATGCCCCAAGAGCAGGTTGAGTTTGAAGTGCTTTTTGCGCAATCAAAAAAAGCCTACAATTTAATTAATACTCAAGGAAAGTCCGATCTTACGGACACTAACCGCTGGCAATGGCAAGCACCCAAAGAGCCTGGTTTAACAACGGTAATTATTGAGTCGCCCGATAAAAAACAGCGTATGAAAATTAACGTTTTTGTAAAAGTACCCGCAGACCACGTTGAAGGAGGAAAGCTCAAGTATTACCACATTGGGCACTATCCTAAACCTTCACAGATTAAAGACGCTTCATACTACATAGTGCCCGATGGCTTTGTTAAGGTAACGCCTGAAAATGAAAACGTAAAAATATCACCTCACTTTTCACTAAAGGAATTTGTTAGTAAGCAGCGAAGTAAGTACCCAAAGTATTTATTTTTACAAAATAAGTTGTTACTTAAACTAGAAAAAATACGCAAAGAACTGATTTTAGAAGGTATACCGGTTAGTAATATGGTGGTTATGAGCGGTTATAGAACTCCGTACTACAACAAATCAATTGGCAATGTAAAACTTAGCCGACATGTATTTGGTGATGCTGCCGATATTTTTATAGATAACGATGGCAACTACCGTATGGATGATATTAATAATGACGGTAAGCATTCAATTGGTGACGCTAAAGCGATGGCCGATATAGTGGAGTCGTTAGCTAGACGTGAATCATTTAAAGGTTTACTAGGTGGTTTAGGTATTTATGGGCCTAAGTCGCACAGAGGCGCATTTATACATGTTGATACGCGTGGCTTTAAAGCGCGATGGGTGAGTAAGTAATGGCAGCGTCTACGTCATTTAGCATAATGCTAAACCAGTTAAATCTATTTGTACGAGAGATTAGCTAAGCCAAGGTAGCTTGGTTTTTATAAGCCCTTTGTTTATTAACATTTTATATCTTTACTGAGCTAGTCTTTTTTGCTTTAAACTGAGGCGCTTATATGAGCTATAAACATGGTGTGTATCAGCCGCTTTCCAATAATTAATTATTTTAATTTTGTACGAAAAGCTTTAAATATAAAGGCTGCATAAGCAGCCTTTATATTGTGCTATTGCAGCATAAACGTTTCGTATTCTAAATCTTCAAATTGTTTAGAAAGCCAAAATAAGCCAACAACAGAGGTAATAATAGTTGAGAGTGCAAAGCCGTAACCATAAAACTGCGGCCCAAAAGCGATTGATAGCAAAGTTAAAACAACGTTTATTACCAAAAATAGCCCCGCTAAAAATAGGACGGTTGAGCGTTTATCTAAATAAAACAAAATATTTAAAATAGACAAAAATATAACTTGTACACCCACACCAACTACATCAATAAATAAAAGCGTTTTATAGTTTGGATCAATACCAATAAAGGTAAGTATTTGCTCGCCCCATAATAATAAGCAGGCAACGGTAATACCTTGAATTTTAAATATATCGTATAAACCGGCACGTGCAGTTTGGATCATATTGTCTTTTAAATAGTAAATTTCTTCTAACGATGAACCCTCTCGAATAGCTGTGTAAAAACGGTCGTATTCTTCTACAAAGTCGGTTTCCATTTTTACTAAAAATACTGCCATACCGGGAATAATAGACAAATAGGCTAAAAATATAGGCAAGTCGTAAATTGGGCTGGCTCTTAACGTGCCAATAATTTGAATTGATGTGCTTGGTGAATACCAAAAAATGATTTTATCAGCCCACACACCAATGTTATAAAACAGACCACAAAAGAATAGGCTGTAATACACTTTTTTATTGCTTAAAAAGTCAAAGCTTATAAGTTTTTCACCTGGGTAGCGGCGAATAATCATAAACAAAAAGCTAAAAAAGAGCAGAGCTTCGCCTGCAAAAAACGCAAAAAATAAGCCGTCTAACTGCCAGTCTCTTAATAAGTATGCAAGTAATACCATAAAGGCGTAACCACTTAGCATGGTTATTAAAATTAACCGGTATTCTTTCATACCTGATAGAAAAATAGCGCCAAGCCACTGATTACATAAGCTTACAAAGGCACCTAAAATTATAATCTTAGTAACAACGGGTATAGGGAGCATAGGCCATACAGCCAAGCTTACCAATAACGCGGCTATTGTTGTTATAAGTTGCGCACCAAGTAAATTAGGCAGTACCTTTGCCTCTTCTTTTTGAAAAAATAAATCGGCAATAAATCGAGTTAGTAATAACTGCAAACCACCCGTTAAAATAAGTGAGGCGGCCATCATGTAGGTAACAAGCGTTAAAAATTGAATAATAAGTACTTTAGGTAATACAATTCCCAAACTTAAAATACCAATAAGCATTAACGCTACAATAGAGAGCAGCCAAGGGCCTGAGCCTATTAAACCTGCGTAGCCGTATGCTTCAAAAACTGAGAGCAGGGTATTTTTTTTGAGAATTTTTCGTATCTCAAAACCTATTCCAGCCATGCTATTGTATCCTTATAAAGTTTATCGTAACGGGCAAACATGTGGCTCTCGTCATAAAATTTTTGTACGCGGTCTAAACCACTTTTTTGATACTCAAGCCAAGCTTGCTCATTTGTTAGCATGTTTGATATTTGCTTTGCTGTGTCGTTCGGAGAAGCAATTGGGACAACTTCACCGGCTTTACCTAACGCTCTATCTTCATCGGTTCCGCCTTCGATTATTTCGCGGCACGAGCCAACATCACTAGCAAGTACAGGCACACCAGCCGCCATTGCCTCTAAAAGCACTAAAGGCTGCGCTTCAGAAATCGAGGTTAAAGCTACAATTCCGAGCTGAGGCAAAATTTTAGTAATATCTTGCATACCTAAAAACTTAACACTGTTTTGTAAATCAAGGCTGCCTACCAGTAGCTCACACTCTTTGTAGTATTGTGGATCTTCTTCGAAAGGGCCGATGATCCAGCCTTCGACCTCTGGTAATATCGATTGCGCTTCTTTAATCGCACGTATAAAGGTTTTAATATCTTTTATAGGCACTACACGTCCAATTAACCCAACAACCGGTGGTATCTGTTTTGGACGCTGATCAAGCGCTTCAATAAAGCGCACTGTTTTAATGCCATTAGGCACAACAAATGCTTTTTCAGGTGCTGCACCATCTTTTATTTGGCGCTGCCTGTTACCGTCGTATAGCGAAATGATCTTATCTGCTTCTTGGTATGTTGTTCGGCCAATTTGCTCAAAAAAGCTGATCCACATACGGCGAATAAAGCCCATCTCGGTATTTAATTTTTTACCTAGGCTTTGTTCTGACTCTTTGATCCAACTGGCTTGAATAAGATCTATTTTTCTCTCTTTGGTGTAAATACCATGCTCGGTCAACAAAAAGGGAGTATTACTTATTACACTGGCGCCAGCTCCTAAAATACCCGCATACCCGGTAGATATTGAGTGAATAAGTTTAACTTTAGGAAGCCCTCGTGCAATTTCGGCTATTTTAAATAGCGGCTTATATAAATTGCGATATGACCAAAAAAAGTCAATAAAAGAAGATTCATCACAAAAAGTTGAATAATAATTAGTGAGTACTTGCCATGAAGATTCACTATATAAAAAGTCGGCTTCATTAATACCGTCTTTTTTAGCTAAAGTTTCAAATGCAAACTTTAATAATTCAGTCGGGATTGGCTCGTTACAATCTCTAAAATAATTTTGTAGTTGCTGCCAAAAATCAAAGAGTTCTTTTTTATATTTAACCCCATGCTTAGCTTTTATTTCAGAGGTATCATTTTGTACTAAATAATGAACATGCAGCTTGGTAACGTTTTCAGGCAAGGTATATTGAATCTCGCCATAATGCTCTGGCGCTCCACCTATAAAAACAAGCTCAAAGTTATAATGAGGTAACCCTTCAATTATTTGATGAACCCAGCTAGATACGCCACCACGCACATAAGGGTAAGTACCTTCTAAAAGCAGTAAAATGTCTGCATTTTTGTTACTCATGCCAATACTCCTGTAAATGACGTAATTCACTGCCCTTAGGTTGTTCTGGGAGTTCTTTTAAGTAGCGTTTACAGTCGTCAAACTTGTTCATACAAAAGGCAACTTCGGCTTTATAAGGGAGAACATGACGCCTTGCCATGCCCGACTCAGTTGCTTTGAGTAGGTACTCATGGGCTATTTCGTATTTGTTTAAGGCTAAAGATATACGCCCTAAAAATATAAAGGTTGCAGGTGTTTTTACGTGCTCAATACTTTGCTGTGCAAGTGCTTCGGCTTTTTCTAAAACGTATTTACGAAGCGCACCTTGTGCTAAACCTAAGTAGCTAAGTTCCCAATAAAGTTCGGCTAGTTGTTTTTGTAAATTACTTAACTTTGGCTGCTTAGTCGTAATGGTTATTTCTTGCTGGTACAAACTGATTTTTTCGTTGAGTTTGGTTTCTTTACCATCAAGGGTTGAGTAGGCGAGTAAGCGAATATCATCTTCTAAATCTTTAAGTGCTAGCTTTAAAATAGGAATAGCTTGTGAGTCACTCATGTGACGAGCCGCCATTACGGCACTTAGACGTTTATTTGGTTCACTAGCATGCTTCAAAATTGCTTTAAGTCCGCCCATAGAATAGGTCGGGTTTGCTGATATTGCTCTGGCTTCAAAAGGAAGCTCAGGTATTTTATGCTCTTCAATTTCTATGTCATCGTTTTTGAGTGGTTTACACAGAGCAAACGTAAGCGCTACTACAACGCCTATAATTCCAAGTACAGGCAATGTAAACAACAATAAAAACATGAGTAGTAAAGAGCTATAGGGAGTCGTTTTGTATTTTTTAGGTATCAGGAAATAGCTAACAAAAGCAAAAAGAATGCTAGCAATAGCATGCAATAGTATAGCTAAAAACCAATTAGGTGTTTCCAGTACTTCTATTAGTGCAAAGTACTGACAAATACACCCTAAAATAGCCGCTACAATAATTATAATCATGAAAGTGAAACCAATCTCTTTATGTCATCTGAGCTTATTGGTAGTGCAAGTTGTTGCTCAATAACAATATCAAGCTCAGCTAAAGTGCTACCAGTGCGCTCTTTACACCAAGTGTTCATTCGGGCAATAAAGCCTGCTTTTTCAAGTTCATCAGCTAATGGCATTAATAGCAGTAATACCTGATTTTTATCATCATATAAATAAATGTCTAAACCACGACGGGCTTCACTTAAATAACTCATAAGTTGAGTCGATTTATCAGTAATATTGTTGGCTTTTATTTTTAGTAGCTGCGATGGAATGTTGTATCGTTTTGCTTCTTTATTTGCGCGCTTAACTTGGCGAATAAAGTATGGAGACTCTTCATACGTCATTACTGGGTTTGTTATTTCATGACGAAGTAAATCGCCTATATGCCCAGCCATTACAGCAAGTAATGTTAGAGTTGTATTTTTAAGCGCAAAAAATTGTATTCTTTCAACCAAAATAGCGCCGTAAATAGTATTGTTTACGTCGATAAGTGGGATTGCCATATGGTATTTACTTATACCCGATGATGCTTTTTCGTCTTTTACCGATACTAATTCTTTTTCTTCGATCATTGCTAATATAAGAGGATCGTTTTTAGCTATTGGACTCATATTACCTATAGAGGCAAGTGGTGGCTCTAAAACACTGTCGTTTTCAACTTTATATAACCCCGCTCTTTCTAGCGAACCGTACTCAACAAACAAGTCGATTATTTTTTGCGCTGCGCTATCAAGTCTTCTTTCTTTTAATAGCCCGATAGAGGTTCTTACTGCTTGTAGTGATTCACGTAAACTTAACGTATGGCCAGCTAGCATTTGCTCAATTCTATCGTGAGATGAATTAATTAAATGATACTGACGAGTAAATGTTTCAAGACGATCTGTTACGTACTCAAGCTGAATACTTTGCTGCTGATTAGTACGCTCCCACACATCTCTAAATTCGCCAGTGATCATAATTACAATAATATAGCCAATCATAGCGTTAATATTGAAGTCGCTTTGCGGTGATAAAATATTTGCTTGAAGTAAAAAAAGTTGGCCAACAAGCAAACATAAAATACTAATAAAGCCTTTTGAAAAGCCATAGCGTAAAGAAACTAAAAGTGAACCAAGTACAGGCCACGAAAACCCTCCCTCAGTCCAAAATGGGTCCTGTGCGTTAAATAATACAGGCAGCCCTAAAGCAAGCGCGGTAAATATAAATACCTCAGCCCATATTTGTAGCTCAGGAACGTCTCTTGGTCTAAGGAAATGTGTTTTCACTCACTAACCTCTATATAAGAAATTAAATCGGCAATCACATCTTGTGCTGTTGCTGCAATGCTATCGCGGCCCCAGCCACTTTTAGCAATAGTACCTGTCCAAACTGGTGTGGTTTGTCCATTTACAGTGAGTGATAATGTAAGTGCAACAACAGGTTCGCCATCAAGCCCTGCTTTATAACGCCACTCTTCAATGCTGCCTGTTAGTACATAGTCAGCTTGTTGAGTGCTTAACCATTGCATAGCATTGTCTAAACGGTATTGATCATCCAGCGGTGGAAGCTCTTTGCTGTTTACGCGAGGTGCACGTATTAGAGTTGGTAATTTATTTTGTTGCCAAATACTGGCTAAAATATCTTCAGCACGCTCACCGGCAAGCGGTGTTTGAGCATGATTAACAAGCGGCATTAGTGCCACTGTTTTCGAAGGGCTAAGCTCTATATCATCAGCAACTCTGCTGGTGGTACATGCTGATAATAGTAATACCAAACACGGTATAATTAAACGAAACATACTCTCTCCTAACATTAAAAATGTACGTAATAACCTAATTGTAATTGTGTATCTGAGTTACCCACTTTATTACTACTTTGGTAACCCAGCTGTAATTTAAATAAATCATCGCCCAGTACAGACCAACCTGCGCCACTTGAAACTGATACATCTACTGTATCGTTAAGTGTTTGATAGCCAGTACTTATATCAAATAACCATGAAGGGCTTGCGCCTAAATAAGGCGGCTCCAACGAACCTGTTGAAGCAAATGAGGTCCCTAGTGCAAAACGTCTAAATGGTTGAAGGTCAACTCTTAGCGGTCTTCTATTTGCATCTGTATTTATTAATGCATTAACACGTTCAAAGTCTTGCCATTGCGCACTAAAATAAGCGTTCCAAATTGGGCGGTCTTTTAAAATGCTGTATTGGTAACGTGCATTATATTCTTGGCCATTTATTAGTGAGCTGCCATCGCTTCTTCGAGAAAAAGACATCGCTGCTGCTGATAGCTGTACGTTTTGTCTACCATCAATATTGTAGTTAACATAGGCCGTGGCTTTATCTAGCTGAGCATAGCTAAGTAGCGCTTCTGATTGGCGGTTTTCAACATTATATTCAAGCTTTAAACCTACCTGTGTACGCGAATCCCATTGATAACGAGAGTCCAAGCTAAAACCTTGACGGCTAACTAAGCTGCCTTGGTGAGAATCTATTTTTGCATCAAAATACCAACGACCAAATGTCATCTTATCTTCTATCGCGAACAGTAATCCGTTGTTATCAAGATTTTGCTGATTACTTAAACTTAATTTCCATTGCCCATTAGCATAAGGAAAATAAACGTTTACATCGTACTGGCTACTGTTTAAACCAGCCTCTGGCGATAGGTTTATTTCAAGCGCTCTAAAATAGGATGCGCGTGCATTTCTGAGTAAACTCAATTGCGATTCATTTGCCTCGCCAGTGAGTTCTTCGTACCAACGTTGCATGGTGGCATAGGGTTGTTTTAAATAGAGTAGGGCGTTTAGCTCATCTAATTTGCTTAGTGAACCTTCAGCTATAAGCTGTTTCGCTTTATTAAATTCGCCGTTTGTCATATAAAGTTGTAGTTTTTGCCATGGCTCTAATTTTTGTGCGGCCTTGCGCGCTAACCACCAGTTTGTTTGGGGCTCACCAATAGTGTCGGGGGCAAGTTCTTCCATTGTGTTTAATTGCATTAAATGAGGAACAGCCATCGCGCCCGCCCAGCGGAACATTAAGCCTCTGTATGCATATTTATCTTTAGGTAAGTGTTGCAGTAAATAGTGATTAAGTTCAGCAGCATTTGCATAATAACCAAGTTGCTTCATTACATCGGCTAAGTTAACCAGTGTTGTTAAGTCACTTGGATCTGCAATGGCTAATTTACGCAAATAAAAGTAAGCACTATTATATGATTTTTCATAAATAGATAGGCTAGCTAATAGCTGGGTCCACGCATAGGAAGGATCACTTTGTGAATAGCGAGCTAAAATGCGGCTAATCATCACAGTGTCGTGCATTTGCAGTGCTAACCAACCTTGTGCAAGCACAACATCAGGGTTGTATTCGCTTAATTTAGCGGCGCGGTTAAGCGTTGTGTAAGCATAATTTAAATCACTTTGGTTTTGATACCAATTTGAAAGAATTAACCAAGCAGGGTAGAGGGCTTTATTATAGCGCTGCTTATCAAGTTCAGCATGAATGCGTGCAACTGATTTAGCATCATTTACTTGGGTGCTCAGCAATGCAATTTGAATCAATTGACGGTCAGTTTGCGACTCGCTTTTCCATAAATAATCAAGAAGCTCTTGAGGTTTACCTTCAAACTTTAATTGTTGGTAATGCAGCATGTCGCCTACGCTTAAAGGGCTTATTTTTTGTAACTGTTCAAGTGCATATAATTCTTGAACTTTGTCTTGGACTCGCATTGCCATGTCCACATGGGCACTCCAAAACTCATCATCAGAACTTTCTTGCTTGCTTTTTAGTACTTGCAGAGCTGTAGTAAAGTCATCTTCTAGCCAAAATGCGCGGGCAATCCAAAGTAAGTCTTCTTCATTTTTAGGCCCTTTATATGTAGGCCACAAGACCCTTAAGGCTTTTAAATTACCAGTATCGTGAAGTACTTTTGCTTTCCAATATTGTGATAATGCACTTTTACCATTTATTTGCTCAAAGCGTTCAATATTATTTAACTCTTGCTTTGTGTTACCAATAAATTCGTTAGCTTGCATCCAATTAGCAAACCCATTGCCTTTCAGACTTCTGTTTTGAGCTTTATATTCGTATATATCATTAGCATCTTGGTATAAATATAAAGCGGTGGCATCGTTAATACTGTCGGTAAGCATCGCAGGAGTTACGGATCTGTTAGACATTAGCCATTTAAATTCTTGAAGCGCTTCTTTAGGCTTGTTTTGCCAGCGTTTTATCTTCCAATTTAGTAAGTGTAGTTCTTTATCATTTGGGCTTTGTTGTAATAATTTGGCGAGTAATTGCTCTGCCCCTTTTGCATTTCCATTTGCTAGACGCAGGTGCATGGCTTTTGTTAAGTAGTCGGTGTTATTTGGCTCAGCTTTTAATAAGCTTTCAATGGCTTGAGCTGCATCTTCTGTATTGCCAGCTAAGTTAGCTAAATAAAGGGTGCGTTTAACATCGGCTTTGTCACCATAGGTTTTCCACCATGCATAAGCTTGAATCGGATTATTTGCGCCAAGTGCAGTTTCAATCGCTTTAGCTGCAATGTCAGCATTTATATTTGTTTTATAAATAGCGAATGCTTTGTCAGGTTCCCCTGCGCTTAACCAGTAATCGGCTGCAAGGAGTGGCTGTTTATTTTTTTGATAATACTGAGCAACTTTTGCGTTTAACCCAACGGCTTTTGCAATTGTCAGTATTTGTTCGTTCCAATTTTTATGAGCTCCTATTTTTAATGATAGCTCTTCAAAGCGGTCGTCAACTTTAGCACCACTTGCTAGCCATAATGAGTAAAGCAGCTTTATTTCAAGTGTTGCTTTGCGCTCGCCCCTAGGTAGCTTTTCAAGCTCGTTAGTGGCTTGTGAATACTCACTAAGCCCTATATGTAGCTCAACCAATTTAGCGCGAAGCTTTTCGTTGTCTGGCTCTGTATTGAGCGCTGCATTAAGGTAAGATTTCTCAAAGGTATAATCTTGTGAAAGTGCATCATCTTCAAAAAATAAAGTATGGGGAAATAACGCATAAAGTGCAAAACAACTTACAGCTAGTAACGCTAATATTGTTTTTATAGAAATTAACTGAGGGCGCTTTTTAGTATTCATTATAGAGCAGATCCGTTGCAGTTAAGGTAACCATAAAATTGACCTTTTGGCAGATTAAAGTGCGTCACATTAGTGCGTGTTACACCTTTAAAGTGTTCACCCAAATTAGATACAAATTCGCATGAGCGTGCATTAATTAAATCAAGTGAAGCGGGCACCCATGCTTTAAAACTAACCGGTCCGTTAACTTGCCAGTTATCAATAACAACATTTGCAGACGCTAAATAAGGTTTTTTACTATTTTGGCTATGATCAAAGCTAAGGCGAGCTATGTTATTTATAATATGTATGTAGTCACCTTTTTCAGTGACACCCGATACACCTTCACTTTGAGCTATGTTTGGCACATCAAAATCGGTAGGTATCCGTAGAGTACGAATGTACTTTGAGCTAAATAACCATTCATTATTATTGTTTTTTGCAAGTGCAGAAAAGTAAAAATCTTTTGCTACTTTTGCATAATGGCTTAAATGCACAGGCGTATTTGGTCTTGCTAAAACATAATCTATGTTGTGTTTAAGAGCGTCTAAACCCGCAAGAACTTCGCCTGAGTAAAAGTGATAGTAAATAGTGTAAGGTTTTAACCTATATGGTTTTTCTGTTATTTCGAAAGTTTCGGTTAAACGTCTAAAGCCGTAATAAGGGCCATGCCATAGGTTTGTGTAAACATTTTCATTTAATATGGGGGCATAAATTTGATACAGCAAATCACGCTCAGGTCGGCCAATAGGTGATATATGTGTAAGACTAGGATTATCGGCATTTACATCAGTGTTACCCCCGTTGACATTTAACACACCTGCATCACGAGCAAGTTCAAGTGCTTTAGGACCAGGAGTTGCATCACCAGACCAAAGTATCATCACTGTTTTTTTATTTTTAGGTGTGAGCTTTTCATCAATGTACTTTATTGAATCTGTAATTTCTTTTTTAAGGCTGATAGTGTTGTAGCCAGGTACATCTAGATGAAAACCGTAATCGGTGTCGTCTTCATCTATTTTTTTTCGCCCAGACAGTGCTGTCCAAAAATAGGGGTGACTATAGGTATGCGAAGCAACTTCTACGTAAGGTAGGTTAAAAATACTACGTGCAATGCCTTCAAGTTTGGCACTTTGTTTAGAGTGAATACCGCCTTCTTCAATGTCAGCTTGGATCACAGATGACGTCAAAGGCAGTTTATAGCGTTTAATTATTTCATCTCGAATCACTTCTGCTGAATAAGGCTTACCTTCGTAATGGGCAACACTTGTAAATCCATCTCCATCTATATGCAGCGTAAGCATTCGCCTGCCACTTTCGGTGGTTGTATCTGGCACTAATATAGGTGGTAGTCCCATAGCCTGAGTTAGTAGTGTACGCGGATCAATAACCCATTTGCTGCCTTCCATTGGAAATGTATCAATTAGCCAAGGAGCAACGACGACTGCACCATATTTAGTTTTAGCAGCTTGTACAACTATTGTGTCATCTGATGATTTTATTGTAATTAAAGGAGTCGCATCAGTTGCTAATTTGAGTAAGTATGGTTTAACAATAGGGGGAGGTGTTGTGGATTCTCCTTTGAGCCAAGGTGCAAAGCTATCTTGTTTATACGGACCTTCAGGCAGTGTGTTTAACGACTCAATACCCAAGCTTAATAATAATTTAGTTGATTGTGGTAACTCGCCTAAAATAAGCTCTGGCACCACACCTAAATTAGCTTCAAGCCAATTGGTAAGTGTTGGTGTGTAAAATGCGTCGCTTGAGGTCCACGAAATAATACCGGCATGTAAGCTAGGGTCAACCAAAGGTAAATCGCGCTTTGCCATATCTATGTAATCAGGTATATGCCCCAAATACTCAATCATGGTCGCAAGCTTTAAATGTACGGTAGTGTAAATGAGTGGCTTTACGTTACTGTTATAAGGGATCAAAATGCGCCTAGGAACCGGTGTAATTGATGATGTTCCCCATGTTTGCAGGTGACCATCGGTTACCCATGGATTAAAACCGGCGTCTATAATATTTTGTGCCATAGCGAGGCGATTAACGGGCTTTGCATAATCAATAACTTGGACGTTGAGGCCTAAGTCTTGTGCTGTTTTTAATTGTGCGCTTAGCCAATCTTGGTCGTTTTTGTTGGTCAGTTTATAGCTATTGTCGGTCGGATTAAAGTGGCTATACAAACCCTCAGCAACTAAGTCTTTGGCTAAATTAGCGAGTTTAGGCAATAACTCAAAGCCCCGGTTGAGGATAAGGTGTTTGTCAAAAGTCTCAGATAGTGAGCTTATTATGGTGACTAACCCAGCTTGTTGATCGGGTTTACTGTGTGTAGCATCTAATAGCTGATAGCTATCAAGGGTATCTAAAAATAAGCCGCTAAAGCCACGTGCTTTTAATGCCGCAGCGCTATTTGCAATATATTGTTGCCAATGTGCTGATGTTAAATCTGCAATGTGGCTATTCCAGTTGGGGTTTATGCTAAGTGATGACTCACTTTGATTAAACGACTCACCAACACTTAAATAAGCATAAACAGCAATATTACGCTGTTTAAACCAATTAAGTTCGTGCTCAGTCACAAGATCAGGCTGGACTACAACGCGAGAATAAAAGGTCATTTCGGCTAATGGCATCGGCGCTGAGTAGTAAAAAGCGATACTATTATTTACAGGTGCTGAGAATGCATGAGCAGACACTAAAAGTGCAAGGTATAAAATATATTTCATTAATAATTCATTTTTATTAGATTATAACTGTGGCTCAAAGTGATGCGTTCCGATTTTCTAGTTGTTTGGTATTAGTAATATAGGGTTGTTATATGTTAATGGAAGTTTAATATCTATATGTTCATTATTTATATGAACCTAAAATCAATACTAACATGAGTCCTGCGTTAACTCATTACATAGCTGGTGATTAGTCGTCTTAGTACGCTATAAAATTAAGTTTAGATCAATGCAGCTGCTAGAACTTTAAATCTCTAATGAAAGAGTGGCAAATATATATTAATTAATACGAAGGTCTCAGTGTTTTTAGTGTCCAAATACCTTCCTTGTGACTATAATATCTGCTAATTGAGCATGGTATGAGTTTACTCCCACCAATTTGTTTTTATTTACTATGCTTTTAAACCCATTAAAACAATGTAAACAACCGTAATTTAATTTTTGGCTATTGTCGCTATATATGCATTTATATACCCCGGAGAAATAATGAGTAATTTAAGCTTGAAAAACAAACTGTTGTTATTAGCTATATTGCCCTTAATGCTACTTTTGATTAGCTTGATGCTGAGTTCTTATTATTTAGAGAATAAAAATCAGCAACAAAATTTTGAAGCATTTCAAACTAAACTAATAAGTGACAAACAAACGTTGCTAAGCACCGAGGTGGAAATTGCCAGTAAAATTGTGCGCTATCAAATAGCAAATGGCTCTGAGCAAGATGCTAAAAACGCTTTAAGAGATTTAACATTTGGTCAAGGTGGTTACTTTTTTATATACGACACAAATGGCGTTAGTGTTTTTCATGCATTATTAGGTGATGCTATTGAAGGGCAAAACAAAATAGGGATGACTGACCCTAACGGTAAAAAAATAATAGTGGGCTTATTAGATCAAGCTAGAAAAGGCGGTGGCGCTTTTAACTATCATTTTCAAAAACCAAATACCACAGGCTTAGTTGAAAAAATGGGCTATGCAGCAATGATCCCAGGTACAAACTGGATGATTGGTACTGGCGCATATATGGATGATATAGACGCAGAACTACTTAAATATCAAACAGCAATGCAAGAGCACATGAATGATAAGGTAGTGACCTTATTGCTAATTGCTTTATTTTGGGTTGTTTTAACTATTATATGTGCGTTAGTTGCCGCAAATACAATGGTAAAACCAATACAGCGCATGGCGCAAAGCCTTGACGACATTGCTAAAGGTGAGGGCGATTTAACCAAACGTTTAGATATTGATACTAACGATGAAATAGGCCAACTTGGCGAAGCATTTAATATGTTTGTAAGTAAGCTACATGGCATTATTGCCAATGTGGTTGATGTAACACACGATGTAAAAACAGCCTCTAGTGATATAAATACACAAACACGATTAATTGAAGACAAGCTACTTAATCACAATCATGAAACAGACCTTGTTGCGACGGCTATTACCGAAATGTCGGCTACTTCTCATGAGGTGGCTCAAAATACAAACCAAGTGGCAGAGTCAACTCAAGCGGCAACGCAAGAAGTTGCTAAAGCTCAAGAGTGTGTTGATATTTCACTCTGTGAGGTTTCAAACTTAATGGGCGAAATTAACCTAGCTGCTGAACAGGTTGATTCACTCAGTGATCAATCTAAAAAGATTAATAGCGTACTAAGTGTAATTGGTGGAATTGCTGAGCAAACAAACTTACTTGCACTCAATGCTGCAATAGAAGCTGCGCGAGCAGGTGAGCAAGGCAGAGGGTTTGCAGTTGTTGCTGATGAAGTAAGAAGCCTAGCAAGTCGTACTCAAGTTAGCACATTAGAGATTAGTGAAATGTTGAGTGAGCTACATAATTTAGTATCAGATGCAGTTGCAGCAATGCAAGCAAGCCAAAGTAGTTGTAATCGCTCTGTTGAGTCGTCTCGTGCTATTTCAGAAAGTTTAGGCGCGGTAACAAGCTCAGTTAGATCAATTAACGACATGAGTACGCAAATTGCAACGGCAGCCCTGGAGCAAAGTAGTGTTACAGAAGAAATAAATCGTAATGTATTTGCCATTCAAGAAATAGTTAATGAGTTAACTATTTCAAGTAAAACCACGTCTACTGTTGGTCAGCATTTAGCGGCGCGTGGTGAAAACTTGGGCCAGCTTGTTGGCCAGTTTAAAATTTAGCAAAATTTTAAACTATATAAAATAAAGCCGCTGATTGCGGCTTTATTTTTGTGGCTTAGTTTTAGCTGCTTAGTTTTTATAAAAATTATTGAATTTTTTGTATGCGTTAAGGTCTATCAGCATGCAAATATACCTATACAGTGGAATAACCATGCAAAACATGCCATCAATTAAACGTTGTACTCGCGAAGAGTTAGCGCCAGAGCAAGACTTGGGGCGTTTAGTGTCTTTTTTACGCTCGAGATTAGCCATTCATGTTGATGCCAAGTTACTTCCTATGGACTTAACTTCAGCGCAATATATTGTGGTAGTACTACTTGCGAGAGAGTCGGTTAATACGCTTGCAGGACTTTGCGAGTATATGGTTTATGATCGTGGCGCTATGAGCCGTTTACTAAACCGACTTGAAGAAAAAGGACTCATTATTAAAACGCAATGCGAGCTTGATAAGCGCTCAACTATTTTGTGTTTAAGTGAAAAGGGTAAAGCTCTTTGTCCTGAAATTATGCCTGTAGTAAACGAAGTCTATGCGCAAGCATTAAGTGGTTTTTCAGAGCCAGAAAAAAACCAAATAATCGACTTACTATTCAAAGCTATAAATAATCTTGATTCACTGCCAAACTCCCCCCAAAAGTAGATTATCAATAAAATAGCGATACTGTTTCAACAGAAAGTTAGCGTGCTAATTAGTTGATCTGATTGTGCGCAGAATCTAACTTTGATAATATAGTTGCCTAGGCAATTAAAGTTATCATCTTGTTAGGTTTGTTATGATTGAAAATAATTTGTTAGTACAATTACAGCAGCAATATCCAGAACATACTTTTATGCAACATCACTTAAGTGTTGTCCATAAGGGACGTTTTGCTAACGCGATTGTGTATCGATATAAAGATAATGAATTTGATTTAATTGTTAAAGATTTTAGCCAAAGCCCGTGGTTTATCCGCAAAACATTTGCACGAATTTCGGTAAATCAAGAGTATAAAGGGTTAAGCCGTTTAGCTGAGCTTGATGCAGTCGCTAACCGCTTTTGTAGATTGTCGCCGATAGCGGTTGCTTATAACTATATTGAAGGCACGCCACTGCGCGCTTTAATTCATGAAGACAAAACATTACCTGTTAACTTTTTTAGTGAACTTGAGCGTCAAGTAGCAAAAATGCATCGCAAAGGCATCGTGCATTTAGACTTACGTAATATGGGTAATATTTTATGCGGCGCAGACGGTAAACCTTATTTTATTGATTTTCAGTCCACTATTAGCTTTTCTCGTTTTCCACGTTGGTTGCAACGCTTTATGCGAGGTTCTGACATGTCAGGCGTATATAAAGCATGGAATAAATTGGGTGAGCAACCTCTGCCACAAAAAAAACAAGACTATTTAGAGCGCTTTAATCACGTGCGTAAACGCTGGATTTTTAAAGGTTACCCAATACAGCGAGGCTATGCGTGGGGCGCTGCACTTATTACTCAATTTGTAGATTCTGACTTAGTACGAAATATTACTGATAGACTTTAATTTAAAGCATAAACCGTAATTTAAAAACACCTAATTCATTGTGTGATTTTGCCCATATTAGCCTAGCTAATATGGGATTTTTTTTATTATAAGTAATCCCTTTGGTTTGCTTACTTGTTGTTTAATCCCTCAAAAACAATTCCTTTACTGTTTTTTTAATTTTTTAAAATAAATATTAGTACTGCATTTAGTTTGCCCATACAATGCGCAAAAATAGCTTGCGCATGCTTAATAAGTTCACGTTTTTTCTGCAATTTTTTATTGTTCAAGTAGACTATAAATAATGTGCGCTTTTAAATTTTAAGGTTTTAAGATGATTGAGTATCCGGTAGACCAACTTCCACAGCTCATAAATGATTTATTGCAATGCGATACAACAGAACGCAAAAATAAATTATTAGCAGATGCGCAGTTAACGCTTTCAACAGAGCACCTGTCATTACTTTTTGAGGCGATACCAAAAGAACAACGACTTGAAATTTGGCAGTTGCTTGATGAAGACACGCAACACGAAATTTTTGTTAATTTAAGTGAAGATAGTTGTTTGTGGTTGCTGCAAACGCTAGAAGACGCTGAGGCTTTTAAACTTCTTGATGAAGTTAATGTAGAAGAGCTACTGGAACTTGAAGAAGTTATACCAGAGCGATTTGTTGAGTATGCAAAAAAGCAACTCGATGAAGCGCAAACCAAACAATATGATTTAGCGCAGCAATACCCGCCAGAACAACTTGGTCACTGGTTAGGTTTTGACTTTTTAAAAGTATCAGAGAAGCTAACCGCCGGTGGCGCTAAAAAATTGCTACATAAAGGTTTACCGCAATACAGTGAAGTTATTTATTTAGTAAGCCGTAAGGGCAGCTTAATAGGTGAGGTTGCGGTAAATGATTTAATAAAAGCCAGCGACACCGATAACTTAATGACATTGGCAAATCATGACTTTTCATCGCTCCATGCTGATGATGATTTATATGAAGCAGCAGAAGTGGTGATCCACAGTGAAAAAATGGCATTGCCAGTGGTTAACGCAGACAATAAATTACTCGGGCGATTAACCATTGCCTCAGCGTATGAATTACGCCAAGAAATTGCTGATGAAGCAGCCGCTAAAGCGGGTGGTTTACGTGAAGACGAAGACCTGTTCGCAAGTGTTCGAAAAAGTGCTAAAAACCGTGGTATATGGTTAGGTATTAACTTAGCTACTGCCTTTTTAGCGTCTTGGTTCATCGGTTTATTTGGCGCAACTATAGAGCAGGTTGTAGCACTAGCTGTATTAATGCCAGTTGTTGCTTCTATGGGGGGGATTGCAGGTAGTCAAACATTAACCGTTATTGTGCGTGGTTTAGCGCTTGGACAGGTTACAGATTCAAACCGCAATGCGTTACTTAAAAAAGAGCTACGTGTTGGCGCTGTAAATGGCTTGGTATGGGCATTTGTAATAGGTCTGCTTACATTCTTATGGTTTAACGATTTAATGCTCAGCATTACAATAACGGTAGCCATTTTATTGAATTTAGTCGCGGCGTCACTAGCGGGTGTTGTTATTCCGTCTATTTTAGACAAAATGAAAATTGATCCTGCGTTATCTGGCTCGGTAATTTTAACTACTGTTACTGATATTGTTGGGTTTGTTACCTTTTTAGGTTTAGGCAGTTTACTGCTTTTATAAGCCTTATACCAATTCGCCTAATTAAGCGGATTGGTATTACTAACAGGAAAATACAATGACCTTTGAAGTCATGATTTGGTGTGCAATTGCTTTGTGTATTTCACAATCGGCAATATTTTCGGGCTTAAACTTAGCGTTTTTTTCGCTAAGCAGACTCCAGCTCGAAATGGAAAGCACAAAAGGGAACGAAGCTGCCATAAAAGTGATGGCACTTCGAAACGACTCTAACTTTTTATTATCGACTATTTTATGGGGTAACGTAGGTATAAACGTACTGCTTACGCTACTTTCTGATTCTGTATTAATGGGCGCCAGTTCGTTTTTATTCTCAACTATCGCAATTACTATTATTGGTGAAATAACACCACAGGCTTATTTTTCGCGTAATGCGTTAAAAATGGCGAGCCTACTTTCGCCGTTAATTAAGTTTTATCAGATTCTGTTTTATATAGTTGCTAAGCCAACGGCTTTAATTCTCGATGCATGGTTAGGTAAAGAGGGGATTACGTACTTTGCTGAAAGTGAGCTCAGGGGTATTATTCGCAAACACATAGAGGCTGAAGAAGCTGATGTTCAACACGTTGAGGGAATAGGCGCGCTTAACTTTTTTAGCTTAGATGAAATAAGCGTAACCAAAGAGGGTGAGGTAATTGATCCAGACTCGATTATTGCTTTGCCTACTAAGCTTGATTTGCCTATTTTCCCAGACCTTACATTAACAACTGATAATGAGTTTTTACGCAAACTACATAAGTCATATATGGTCTCCTCCAGTATTGCAAGGTGTCATTCAACGATAGCAGGGACAGGTTTGCTGTCATATATACGGTCTTTTAGTGAAGATTATTACTTCTGACCTTGATGTAATCCGCGCATATTGT
>NZ_JACGWD010000074.1:0-20612 GCF_014077565.1 Pseudoalteromonas sp. 5Ae-yellow | reverse complement strand
CTTCCTTCAGACCCCACCGTTGGCCAGTGACGCCCTTGCCATTCAGATTATCTTCCCCTTAGTCAGGGTAATAAGGCATCTTTCAGCCTATCGGGTTTGCCAGCTTCGCTGGGCAAACAAAAAAGCCCAGTGGCAAAACCACTGGGCTATTACAGTATTAGTTAACTTAGCAATTAATTAAATAACTGAAAGCTCTACTTCAATATTGCCACGTGTTGCGTTTGAATATGGACATACTTGGTGCGCTTTATCTACAAGCTCCTGCGCTGCAGCTTTATCCATATCACCTAGTGATACAGCAAGTTTTACTGCAATACCAAAACCGCCTTCAATCGCGCCAATAGATACTTGTGAGTCAATATGTGTGTCGCTTGGTAAATCTATTTTTTCGCTACCTGCTACAAATTTTAGTGCGCCAATAAAACACGCGGCATAACCTGCGGCAAATAATTGCTCAGGGTTAGTACCTTGTCCGTCGTCTCCGCCTAAACCTTTAGGTGTTGATAGCTTTACATCCAAACGACCATCATCAGATTTAGCTACGCCTTCGCGGCCGCCAGTTGCAGTTGCTTTTGCTGTATAAGCTACGTTTTGTAATACATTCATAATGAACTCCAAAGTTTAGTAATTAATTTAGTTTGTATGCAAAATAATAGAACAAGTAATTAGAGATTGCAAATACTTTGCATGCAAATTAAAATGCCCTGTATCGAAATAAAGGATAATGTTATGCCGTTTGAGCAATTAAAGTTAAAAAATCAGTTATGTCATCGGTTATATATGGCATCTAACAGCATTGCGCGTGCGTATCGCGAGCCTTTAAACGAGCTAAATTTAACTTACCCGCAATACGTAGTAATGATGGCGCTGTGGGAGCAAGACGAAATAACAATTGCAGAGCTAATAGATAAAACCGCGATAGATGGCGGTGCAATGACCCAAATACTCAAAAAAATGAGCGACAAATCATTACTGGCTGTTATTAAAGATGAGCAGGACAAACGCAAACGCCTAGTTCAGCTAACCAAGCATGGCCAATCACTTAAGTTAAAAGCAGCCGATATTCCTAAAAATATTTTATGTAAATTTGATAGTGTAGATGCAACACAAGCGAAACAGTTGATGCAGCTGCTCGATTTAGTAGTAAACGACTTAGCCGATTAGGCTCTTAATTTTTAAACAATAAACGTGTTTTAAAAGGTTTTAAAAATGACTCATATTAAAAAACTACTATTAGCAGCGGCGTGTAGCACGGCACTTTTAGGTAGCAACGCTGTATCTGCTAACACCGCTGGCCAAAATGCTGATTTAAAAACAGTAGCCACATTTGATGCGCAGCACCCTCCGGGCAACATTGCTATTACCCCATCGGGCAGAAAGTTTTTATCTGTGCATGGCTTTTTTGGCCAAAAGCAAAAAATTATGGAGCTTTTAAGCGATGGTACAACTAAGCCCTATCCTAATGAAGAGTGGGCATACGCGTACAATAACGGTAAAGGTTTTTACGACGTACTTGGCATAAACGTATCAAGCGATGGTGTATTATGGATGCTCGACACTTCAGGGCCCGATCACGCTGGGCGCTTAGTAGGTTGGGATACAAACAAAGAGCAACTGCATAAAATTATTTATCTGGCTAAACCAACCATTACCGACACCTCGTTTTTAAACGATTTAGTCATCGATAATAAACATGGCGTTGTATACATTGCCGACACAGCCCAAGGCAGCCAAGCCGCTATTATTACGGTAAACCTTAAAACAGGTGTCGCACGCAGAGTGTTACAAAATAGCCATTACACCACCGCCGAAAATATCGATATGGTTATTGATGGGCGCATAATGAGCCTTGGCGGACAACCAGCCCGCTTAGGTGTTAACCCTATTACGCTTGACCCTAACGAAGACTGGCTCTACTTTGGCTCAATGTCGGGCACGTCGGTTTACCGCATTGCCACCAGCGATATAAATAACGAGAGCCTTTCGGCTAAAGCACTTGAAGACAAAGTTACGCGTTACGGCACTAAGCCAATTTCCGATGGTATTATTGTTGATGGCGGCGGTAACGTATATGTAACCGACATAACCAATGGCGCAATTGGCGTAGTTAAACCCACTGGCGACTACGAAGTATTATTTAAAGACGAACGTTTGAGCTGGCCTGATGGCTTTAGCTACGGAGCCGATCATAAAATATACTTTACCGTTGACGATTTACATAATTCGCCTGTACTTAATAATGGCAAAAATCAAAGCCACGGTAAGTTTAAAGTAATGTCGTTCGAGCCTTTAGTAAAAGGAAAAGTAGGCCGCTAATTTGCTTTTTGAGTGACTGTATTTTTTAAAAAGCCTTGCACATTTAAGTGACCCAATAGTTGCAGGGCTTTTTGTTAAAAACACACCACACTGGTGCATATTTTAAAAATACTTCACCGCTTTGGTGCTAATCCTTTAATACGTATTTACACTTAAATACTAAATACCTGATTTCTATTCATAAAATATTCAAGTTAATGTTGGCATACTTCTTCCAATAAACTGATGTGTTCAGTGAAAATACCAAGGAAAAACCATGTTCAACTTATACCATACCCTTTACCTTTTATGGCGTTTAGACATTAGCGTTTGGCAAGTTAATGATCCAACAAATACCCATACCACCGCTGATAAAGAGCGCGTTTATGTTAAGTAACATCGTATTGTGTAAAGGCTTGGCATAAAGCTTAAATGTAAAAACCTACTTTAGGCTAAGCTTTTGCACACTATGAAGTTTATGTGTACATTTTAATTAAACTTCAAATTAATCGTTCAATATAAAAACAACCCCCTTGTAATAAACTCCACATTTAAAAACATCGAAAAAATTAGTAAAAACACTGCGTTTATAACTTTGCAAGCAGCCCTAATGCGTTGTATTGTTGCATCCTATTGAAAATTTTTAGTTGGAACGTGTATGCACGCTTTGGAAGTTAATTTTGATGGCTTAGTTGGCCCTACTCACAACTACGCTGGTTTATCGTATGGTAATGTTGCCTCGTTAAATAACGCAGCAAGCTTTTCAAATCCTCAAGAGGCAGTGCTTCAAGGCCTTGAAAAAATGAAAGCCATGCACGACAAAGGCCTAACTCAAGGTGTATTTGCCCCTCATGCGCGCCCCGACTTAAACGTACTGCGCCGCTTAGGCTTTACCGGTAACGATGCACAAGTAATTCACAAAGCATTTAAAGCAGATCCTATTTTATTACGCGCGTGTTATTCAGCGTCAGCAATGTGGACAGCCAATGCCGCTACGGTATCGCCATCTCCTGATACAACCGACGGCAAAGTACATTTTACTTCAGCTAATTTAAATAATAAGTTTCATCGTTCATTAGAGCCTGCAACAACTACGCGCTTATTAAAGGCTATGTTTAATAACGACAAATACTTTGCGCACCATACCCATTTACCCGACCAAGGCTTTTTTGGCGACGAAGGTGCAGCAAACCATACTCGTTTTTGTGACAGCCACGGCGAGCAAGGCCTTGAAATGTTTGTATTTGGTGCCAGCGCGTTTAACAGCCAATTACCAAAACCCGCTAAGTTTCCTGCAAGGCAAACACTTGAAGCCTCAGAAGCAATTTGTCGCTTACATAACTTAAAAGATTCAAGCCAAATTTTACTACAGCAAAACCCAGACGTAATAGATCAAGGCGTGTTTCATAACGATGTAATTGCAGTAGGTAACGCCAACGTATTACTGTGCCACCAGCAAGCATTTTTAAACCAAGCTTTGGCACTGCAAGATATTCGCGAAGCGTATGTGGGCAATAAAGAATTTTACATTATTGAAGTACCTACCGATAAAGTAAGCATTACCGACGCTGTAAGTAGTTACTTATTTAATAGCCAACTTGTGAGCCTTGAAGATGGTTCAATGCTGTTAGTTGCACCACAAGAATGTAAACGCAACGTCGCGGTTAACGCCTACATTGAAGAAATGATCATGGCTGATAACCCAGTAAACCAAGTACAGTTTTTTGATTTACGCCAAAGTATGCAAAATGGCGGCGGCCCAGCTTGCTTGCGTTTACGTGTAGCCCTTAACGAGCAAGAACTTGCTGCAGTAAACCCAGAGGTTATTTTAACCGATACTAAATACACACAACTGTGTGACTGGGCAAAACGTAACTACCGCGACAAATTAGGCGCAAGTGACTTTGCAGACTCAGCCCTACTCACCGAAAGCTACCAAGCGCTTGATGAGCTAACGCAGCTACTAAATTTAGGCTCAGTGTACGACTTTCAATTAGAAGGTTAATACCTCAGCCTACACAAAGGCTTATACGAAAATAGCGAGCCAAGGCTCGCTATTTTTATTTGTGTTTATGCTAATACATATTTAAGCATCTTTGTTAACAGTTATTGCCGACGCCATAGACTCAGATATATGCAGCGTACGCTGCGGAAACGGAATACTCAGCCCAGCACCTTCAATTGCTTCTTTAACACGTTTATTTAAATCCCACACAGTTTGCCAATAATCACCATTAACAGCCCACGCACGTAATTGAATGTTCACTGCGCTTTCGCCTATTGATGTCACCATTACTTTAGGTGCAGGCTCTGCGAGTAATCGGCTCTCTGATGCGGCTAATTCTTTAAGTACATCTAAGCCAACATCAATAGAGTCGGCATACGAAATACCCACCACTATGTCCATTCGTCTTTTGCCATTACGGGTAAAGTTTTTAATATTACCACCCCACACTTTGCCGTTAGGCGATGCTATATAAAGACCGTCGGTGGTTTTAAAAATAGTGGTAAATAGGTTTATTTCACTCACAGTACCTAGTGTGCCACTGGCATCAACAAAATCGCCTATTTTAAAAGGTCTGAGTATTAGCAGCATAATACCCGCAGCAATATTGCTCAGCGTATTTTTAAGGGCTAAACCAATCGCTAAACCAGCAGCACCCATTAGCGCAATTAAGCTTGCCGTATTAACGCCAAAAATATCTAAAATAAATAGCCCGCCAATTATATAAACTAAATAACCAGCAATACTCGATAAAAGCGGGAGTAGCGTACTATCTACTCTTTTTAATGGCGATTTAGAGTTTTTAATCGCTTTTTTAACCGAGCGTGCAATTAAGGCACTCGCAACTAAAATCACCAACGCTAAAATCACTTTGTACCCCAAAGTGATGATTGTTTCTGAATGGCTTTGCCAAAACGCTAAAAGCTTATCTTTCATGTTTGTTCCGATAAATATTGCTGACACTCAGCAAAATAATGGTTAAATCTAATAAAACCGACTTCAAAAGAAGTGGCGCGAGTATATAGAATAAAAAATTTAAACCTATCTTTTTTAATCACTTATTTCAACTTTAAAAATACCGTTAAAACTATGGTTTTTGATACGTAGAGCCCACCTATTTACGGCTAATTTATAGCGCCTATTCAATATAGGTTAATCGTTTATTGGTATGGTTATTTTAAGCTTTCAAGGTTCACAGAAGAGGTTATCTATGGGAAAAGAGAAAATAGTACTCATAACCGGCGCTTCAAGTGGTATTGGCGAAGCAACCGCAAAAATGCTGGTTAACAATGGTCATAAAGTAATACTTACCGCTAGACGCGAAGATAAATTAACTGAATTAGTAGAGTCATTGGGCTCAGATAACGCCATTAGCGTAGCCGCAGATGCAACCGACTTTACCGCGCTTGAAAACGTAGTTGCTAAAGGCATTGAAAAATTTGGTCGTTTAGATGTTGCCTTTGCTAATGCAGGTAAAGGGCTAGACACTTTAGGGGTTGAAGAAGGCGACCCCAATGAGTGGTCAACCATGATCGACATAAACATTAAAGCCCTACTGTGGACTGCAAAACTAACAATGCCGCATTTACGCCAAAGCAAAGGACACTTTATTATTACTAGCTCAGCAACTGGTCGCAGAGCTGTTAAAGGCTCTATATACGGTGCAAGCAAATGGTTTACTTATGGTTTTTCTCAAAACCTAGCACAAGAAATTAGTGAATGGGATGGGCGTTGTACAACCATCACCCCTGGCGCTGTAAATACCCCTTTTACTGATGAAGCAAGACCTGACAAGTTATACCCGCAAGATGTTGCCGATGCTGTGCTATTTGCCATTGAGGCAAATCAGCGTAATAACATCAGAGAAATACATTTAAGACCCACTCATTAGTAAAACTATTCTCATAATTTTGAATATGTAAACATAGGAGAAATAATCATGGCGAAAGAAAAAATAGTCCTCATTACAGGTGCTTCAAGCGGTATTGGCGAAGCAACCGCAAAAACGCTGGTTAACAATGGCCACAAAGTCATTTTAACCGCCAGAAGCGAAGACAAATTAACTAAATTAGTTGAATCATTAGACTCAAATAACGCACTTAGCGTAGCTGCAGATGCCACAGACTTTACCGCACTTGAAAACGTAGTAACAAAAGGCATTGAAAAGTTTGGCCGTTTGGATGTAGCCTTTGCTAACGCAGGCATGGGCGTTTCAACCGCGGGCACCGAAAAAGGTGAGCCGGATGAGTGGTCAACCATGATTGATATAAACATTAAAGCCCTACTGTGGACTGCAAAATTAACCCTGCCGCATTTACGCCAAAACAAAGGTCACTTTATATTAACCAGCTCTGCCGCTGGCCGTAAGCCAATTGGCGGCTCTATTTACGGTGCCACTAAATGGTTTGCTTATGGCTTTGGACAAAACTTAGCTGAGGAAATGAGCGAATGGAATGGCCGCTGCACAACCATAGCACCAGGCATGGTAAACACCCCATTTTTTGATGAAGCTAAACCCGACAAACTCGACCCACAAGATGTAGCCGACGCCGTACTGTTTGCTATTGAAGCAAACCAGCGCAACAGCGTACGCGAGATTTATTTAATGCCAACTAATTAAATGTAGCTTGGTAGATTTTGGGCTGTCAGGTTTAATGCTAATGCGTTAAACCTGATGGTTGTTAATTTTAAATACCGGCTAGATAGAATAAAGGGAAAATATTCGACGTTGAAAAGCCTCTTGTTATGTACCAATTGACCTAAGATTAACTTCCTTATAATCAGATAATTCTTTTTCTATCTCTTCCTTTTTTATCTTAAGCTTTTTAGCTTCAACCTTTTTATACCACATGAAATATAATGTTTTTACAGGTTGAATATCATCATCGTCGATATTGCAGAGAGGAATTACTTTAAATGCCGTTTCGGCGAGTTCAATAAAAGCTTTAGCGTTAGTATGAAAAGCAATTTTTTCATCAGCAATTCCACTTAGAAAGTATAATGAATGAGCCTCCATCCCGTTCATAAACCTTGTAATAGTTTCATCAACAGCTTGTAGTTTATTCGCATCCTCTTCATCAACATTTTTACAATCAAGGGTAAACCCATCTTCTGTGTTTGTAAAAATGACGTCATCAAAATACGATATCTGTTCTTGTTTACAAAATTTATCAAGAGCCATTGATTCTTTAATTACAGTTTCTGAAAAATTACGACATTCAAGAACAGCAGCCTCTACGGCTGCTCTTTTTGATTGGGTTTTAAATATATTTTTACTCGTTTCCAATTGATTTTTGGCCAACGTAATTTGATCTTTAGCTAACTTTAATTGCCACAAGCCAAATCCAGCTAGGGGCATAATGATAACCCCACTAATAAAATAAAATATTTCTAACCAATCTCTAACATTTGTAAAAAGTGTTGGTGCTTCCATAAAATTAAATTTACTCCATAGTTTGATTCGGCACATAAAAGTTTATGTCTACGATATTTGCCGTTTTGCAAATAAACAAATGCCGCTCTTTTATACTAATTTTATCCTAACCATATAATATATATCTGTAAACAGATAGTTAGCTTCGACTTTCCTTTCCTAAATGCAGCAAAACCCCAAAATGGTGGAGATCAACAATGTCAGACAAATCGGTGTTTAGTTATACTTGTTGATTATTAATTAACAAATCATATTTGAATATCAGTATTTAAATCAATTACGCATCCCCCTATAACCCTTAACCTTGTAACTCATTATTATTTATACAAATCACAAACCACGCCTATTGAATACTCTGTATTTTTACTTCATATTAAATATTCTTATTTCTCACTTATTATGCTGTTATGTCATTTTTTAAATTTAGCCATGCACTTATTTTTACCCTTGCGAGTACCCTGTCGCTTACAAGCCATGCGGCGCTTGATAAAAATGAGCGTGAAATAGTAAAACAGGTCGATAAAAACATTCCTCAAGCACTTAAAGAAATAGAGCAAGCCGTAAATATTAATAGCGGTTCGCTTAATATTGAAGGTGTAAAAAAAGTAGGCGCGCTAACAAGTGAGCAGCTTAAAGCCATAGGTTTTAAAGTAGAATGGCTGGATGGCAGTGCGTTTAACCGCGCAGGGCATGTATTAGCTACCTTTGAGAGTAAAAACCCCGATGCAATAAAAATACTGATGATCGGCCATCTAGATACGGTATTTGCCAAAAACGATAACTTTACTACCTACAAACAGCTTGATGCCGATACGGCCAGTGGCCCAGGTGTAGCCGATATGAAAGGCGGTAACACGGTAATAATTACTGCACTTAAAAGCTTACAAGCCCTTAATTTACTCGAAAATGTAAGCATAAAAGTGTTACTAACCGGCGATGAAGAAAGCAGCGGTCGCCCGCTTAGCTTATCTAAACAAGCTATTGTTGATGCGGCAATTTGGGCTGACGTAGCGCTTGGTTATGAAAATGGCGATAACAATATAAAAACAGCTATGGCGGCGCGCCGTGGTTATACCGGTTGGACGCTAAACGTAACGGCAAATGCAGCGCATTCGTCGCAAATATTTAGCGAAAACGTTGGTTATGGCGCTATTTACGAGGCATCACGTATTTTAAATGATTTTAGAGAGCAACTTGCCACGCAACCTAATTTAACGTTTAACCCGGGGCTTATTGTGGGCGGTACCAATGCCGATTACGACAGTGCTAATTCGTCAGCAACGGCGTTTGGTAAAAGCAACGTAATAGCACAAACCGTGCATGTAGCAGGTGATTTACGCGCACTTTCACCAAAACAATTAGAAAACGCAAAAAGATCAATGCAACTTATTGCTAGCAACAGTCTAAATGGCAGTAAAGCAGAGCTTATTTTTGAAGATGGTTATCCGCCAATGGCATTAACTGACGGCAATAAAAAGCTATTAGAATTATACAGCGACGCAAGCCACGACTTAGGCTTCAACAAAGTAGTAGCCGCCAATCCACGCAATGCAGGTGCGGCTGATATTTCGTTTGCGGCAAACCATGTTGATATGGCACTTGATGGTTTAGGCTTGATGGGCAGCGGTGCGCACACTAAAAACGAAACAGCCGATTTAACCAGCCTTGATAAAAACATTAAAAAAACGGCATTACTCATTTATAGATTAGGAAAACTGTAATAGTAAATGTATTTTAAAGATGAGCGTAGGCCAAATAATAACCGTCCTACGCTTGTACTTACTTTTAAGACATTATTTTATACAGTAATTCTCGCACTGTGGCCGGTTCAAACGGTTTATCACAAATAGCATCAACTCCCGCTTGAGCAATATTAGCTAGGTGAGTGTCGTTTGCCTCTGAGCTCACCATTAAAATAGGAATATGTGAGTAGCTATTTGAGCTTCTAACGGCTTCTGTTAGTTCTCGCCCGTCCATTTCTGGCATGTTGTAGTCGGTTACTATTAAGTCAAACGGTTGGTTATTCAAGTGCTCAATAGCTTCTTTACCGTTTTCAGCTTCTATTGGTGCAGGTATTCCCATCCCTGCAAGTACACGTATTATGTGTTTACGCGCAAAGCGGCTGTCGTCTACCACTAAAACTCGCAGCAGCGTTACGTCAAAATGATCAAGTTCTACTTCTTCTTCGCTTATAATATCAAGGGTTGCTTTGAGTGCGCGGGTAATGGCTTTTGCGCTAAAAGGCTTTGGCAAAATAGCCAGCACACCCGATTGGCGTAATTGCTCAAGGTATTTTTTATTACGCTCGCTCGATATAAGCATAAAAGGTTGATGCTCGGTGATAAGGTTTGATCTTATTTCTTGCAATAGTGAGTCGGCTGTCCCGTCAGATAAATACATAGAGCTTATAACTAGATCAGGGTGATAACTTGCTAATAAGCTAAGCGCTTGTGTTTGTGTAGATGCAGTTTCAACTTGTTTTACACCACTTTCTAAAAGCGATTTTATTATTATTTTTTGCTGAACCTCTGAAGGCTCTACAAGTAAAATGGACAAGTTTGCTATTGCAGTTAAGTCGCTCATTCAGATCTCTTTAGTATTGTTATAATCAGGATAATAATAACATTTTTGACTCGTTAATATTATATAAAGAGATTGTAATATTTAAGAAAACATTACCAACCCCTTTAAAATATAGCACTTCTTAATTAGATTGAATGTAATCTAATGCATTCATTTTTTTATATGTGACGTTAGCGTGCAAAATATGTGCAGGCTCAGGGTCAACCACTTCAACAGGAATATCGTAATTTCGGGCTATTTCAATTGCCATTTGCGTAATATTAACGCTAAACGAGGTGCCCATAAATACAATTTTATCTGCGTTGAGCATACGCTGTTGTGCTTGTGTTATTCTGTAAAGCTCGGTGTAGTATTCGTCAAATAATAAAACAAAGGGCTTAAATGAATGGTTTAGCACAGGCGTTTGGTTTTGAATATTAAATAGCTCAAAAAGAGACTCTTGCAGGCGGCTTTCTTCTACACTATCCCACGGGGTGGCAAGTGGCGTGACAGGCTCACCTTGCTCATGAAATAAGGTCATTTGATCAAGCCTGCCGTGTATCGCTATGTAATTTTTGTTACCCGCTTTGCCATCAAGCCCATCTATGTTTTGAGTAATTAGGTTTTTGTCACTTAGCCAATGGTGTACGTCGTTTGGGCCATGGTTGCGATACGTTGCAAAGCGATGGTAATACCATGCTAAAAACTCTTTTGGGGCGTTTTGGTACATTGCGCGCGTTGCCATTTCCATAGGCGTATAATTTTTACTGCCAATGGTCCAATAACCATCCTCCCCTCTAAAGGTGGGAATACCACTGGCTGCGCTGACTCCCGCTCCTGTAATGTAAAGAGTGTTCACTTTTCAACCTCGTAACCGAGTACGTTAGCGCTTACTTGCTGACTGTTATCAATACCGCCAACTCGATATAAAACACCGCTGTGCTCAAGTAAACCACGATGATCCATACTCTTTACTTCAACTGAGGATAAAACCTGCCATTCGTTTTTTTCGATACTAAAGCGCCAAACATGATCACTTGCTGGTGCAGGTTTGCCGTCGTAACCTATTGCGCTGTAGTTGTATGGGTTATTAGAGCCTGCCATCATATAAATATTGCCATTATAGCTGGTGGCTGCCATTCGGTAGTGAGCAGTGCCCGTTGGATGTGGCAAGGTACGCCAATCTATTTTTTGTGGGTTAGTTAAATCTATTGTGCCTTTTAAGCACTGTGCTACACCTACAAACGAGCGACGCGAATCAGGATTAGCTTGTGTTTTAACGCCATCACAAATAACAATGGTGTTAGCACTAATAGCAGCGGCTTGGCCAAATACAGGCTCACCTAAAAATGGCGAGGCTTGTTGCCATGTATTATTTTGCGTGTCGTATACTTGCACTAAGTTTACGTTGCCGTCGTTATGCCAACCGCTAATTAGATAAATGTAACGCGCTTTGTAGTTCAGCGCGACGCTATCGTCTACGGGTACTGGCGTGCTAGCAAGGTGAGTGTAGGTATCTTTTATTACGTCGTACCTATATACGTCGGGGCTTGAAACTTCAGTATGATCCTCTGCTACCGTATAACCGCCAAACACATAAGCGTACTCGCCTAAGCCGACTGCGGTGCTTGCTAAGCGCCCTTTTAATGGCAAGCTTGAAGGCACACCAGTTTTAGATTGCCACTGTGAATCGCCAACTTTAAGCGCCCACACTTTGTTATGCACTGACGAGTATTGTTTATCGCGCCCCAGCCCCATAAAGCTTAAAAAGTAGGGCTGATTTTTAACAATAACTTTAGCCACAGCATTATTTGCAACTGGCTCTGGTAAAGCGGGAAGGCTTGCTAACGCAAGAGAAAAAAGAAGGCTCATTAGGCAAATAATTTAATAAGAATTAATACGCTCAGATTAAATTATTTTAGCCTTGTGAGCCAGTATTGTTATATCTAAATAATCAAACGCTTTTGATTAGTAACCATATAGTAGGCAATACTAATATGGTTACTAACGTGCGCCGCATTTTGCGCTTCATCAACCATTGCGGTTGTATAATCAGTGACAGATACCTTGCTTTCGCCTGCATCATTAGTAAAAAATGTATTACTGCCTATACGGTAATTGCCTTCATTATCAACCAGGCATAGCTTGTGCAGTTCATTTATCAAGGAACTACCTACAAACTGCTGTAAGAGCATTTATAGATTTTTAACGCAGCACTGGAAAACCGCTATTAAAAATGTGGCGCTAAGTAATGTATTGTAGTAAAGGGCGTTGTGAAGGTAAGTTGTCTAAGGTGGTAGTTCAGCATAATTTTTTAAGGTAAATAGGTTACGTTATCTAAGCCTTGTTGTTTATTTTTGTACATAGCTTGATCAGCATATTTTATAAGTTCGTGATCTGTTTGGCCGTGCTCTGGGTAGTTTGCAATACCAATACTAGGTGAAATATTTAGTAGTACGTCATCTAACTTAAAGACAGCTTTAAACTCAGTGAGGACTTTATTTTTTATTCTGACGGTTTCGTGGCTAGAACTTAAATTATCTAAAATAATTAAAAATTCGTCTCCACCTAAACGCCCTACTGTGTCGTAATGCCTAACCGACGCTGAAAGCCTTTTTGCTATAGCACATAAAAGCTTATCGCCAGTTTCGTGTCCGTGGGTGTCGTTTACTGCTTTAAAGCCATTTATGTCTATAAACAGTAAAGAAAAAAATGTGTTGTTTGTAGTTGCACTAATAATTACTTTTTCTAATCGCTCCATCAATAAAGAGCGATTAGGCAAACCAGTTAACACATCGTGCCGAGCCATGTAATGGAGCTGCTCTTCCATTACTTTTCGCTCAGTTATATCGTGCGCTACTGCAATTCTTACTTGATGTTGCTCTGACCAACGAACAGACCATAATATATGGACTAATTGACCATCTTTTCTCATCCAGCGGTTTTCAAAGCGAGGGTTTACCGTTTCGCCAGACAATAGCGAAGTTACGGCGTTATGCGTTTTGTAATGATCACCTTCGTAAACATAGTTAATCATCTTTTTGCCTACAACTTCGTCGGCCGTATAACCAAAAATTTGCTCAAATGCTGCGCTTACAAAAACAAATGTGCCTTGTTTATCTACCACACAAACGGCATCAAGCATTAAATCGAGTACTTCTTCTACATTAATTAATTCATTTTTTATCATACTTTGGTGCCTTTAAAGCAAAACCAAGCAAATTTAAGTATTCTATATAGCTTTAACAAAAGCAAAGATAATTAAACCACAATCGCAGATAACACAGGGCTAGGTATAAATTGTGCCCATATAATTAATATTGCTTTGAGAAGCATGACACGAAAAAGTTAAGATTAAATATTTAATAACCATAAATACTTTGAAGTTATTCTGAAATAGACTAAATTTTAAGTCGTATATAAACATATAACTATCAGCTATTTACATTTTACTGACTCTTTAATAAATATACTTATAAAGTTCATTTAACTATATTTTTACAGTTCAATTGGGCGATATTAGACCTTTTAACTACTACAAAATTAGTTACCTTGATTTAATCTCATTTATGCTTTTACACTGTTAATGTATGTTAATATTGTGTGATATCACATGTATTACAAAAACAAAGACTGTTTTTGATTTTTTGATTGCGCAGGAGACTTTTGGGTGAAAATATCACAACGTTTGTTTTGGCCATTACTTTTTGTTTGCCCTCTCTTAACGGCCGAGCCGTTTGAAGATGAAGACCTCGACCTTGATGCTTTAATGAGCATGGATGTACAAGCAACTTCTGCGATGAAAAGAGCACAATCAGCATTTGATACCGCTTCATCTATTTATGTATTAAGTAAAGAACAAATTACTAACTCTGGTGCTACATCAGTACCTGAAGCACTGAAAATGGTGCCTGGTTTAATTGTTCGTCAGCTCGATAACAATCAATGGGCTATTTCATCAAGAGGTATCGCCTCTCGATTTTCTAGCAAACTATTGGTTATGATTGACGGACAAAGCTTATATACCCCAAAATTTGCTGCAGTTTATTGGGAAACACTCAACGTTCCTTTGTATGACATTGAACGCATTGAAGTAATACGCGGACAAGGCGGATTACTTTGGGGTAGTAACGCAAATAATGGCGTGATTAATATCATTACTAAAAACAGTATTGATACTCGCGGTGGATACGCAAACGTAACAACTGGTAATCAAATAAATGTTGATGCAAATCTTCGTTACGGTGGTGATATAAGTAACATAGGCAGCTACCGTGTGTATGGTCATGTAAAAGATGCGAATGAATCAAAAAAAGGGATCTTACTCGCACCTAACGATACAACTAAACAAAATTCTTTAGGTTTTCGGGCTGACTTTACCCCTAATGATGAGTGGTCTGCGCTACTACAGGGGGACGTTACTCACTCAACACTTGGTCAAAACTACCGAGGTGTTATAGATAAAACCAACGAAAACATTTCATTCTCAGATGATTTAAAGCGAACAGACTCACGCATAATGGCACGCCTTGAAAACAGAGTGTCGCCCGATGCCAATCAAATGCTACAAATTTCTTGGCTGAAACAAAATGGTTCCCAAGATTATATTAAAGAAGATTTTGAATCGATAGATATTGATTATCAAATGAACTTCATATACCAATCTCTACAGCTAGATTGGGGATTAAACTACCGGTATAACTCTATCTCTTTCGCAGAAAGTGTATTTTTAGATAGCGATAAAAACTTTGATAACCTCAAACAGTTTGGTGCACTTGTTCAAGCTCAATACAATGTGACGCCTGATACACTCGATTTTATTATTGGTACTAAGCTTGATCATAACGATTTAACTGGCTGGGAAAATCAACCGTCAGCAAGGCTTATATACAAACCAGTAGATAACCACCTTACTTGGGGTGCTATATCGAGAAGTGTACGTACACCAACATTGATTGAATTTAACGACAACTTTAAAGTTAATGGTACAGAAATTAAAGATCTTACCGGTTTAAGCTCTGGCTTTGGACAAATAGACGACTACCGAATTGCAACCTACCTAAATGGTAACGACAAAGTTAAATCAGAAAACTATCTATCTTATGAATTAGGCTACCGTTTTACTGCTAACGATTGGTCATTGGATCTTTCTACTTATTATACCGATGCTAATAACGTAGCGGTTATTGATATGAATACGCATGCTGAACAATTCACTCCTATACTTGAATTATTTCTAGCAGGGAGAATCCCAGAAGTATTTCAAGCACTAACAATGACTCGCATAGATTTAGACTTTGCATCTGTAGCAGACACGAGCACTAAAGGGTTCGACCTAGTTGTATCGTGGCAACCTGTTGATAATCTCAATACTGAGTTTGGTTATAGTTACACCGATTATAACTACGATTTACCTCCTCGAGTAGAGCCAGCAATCGGCTATGACTCTAAAAACAAGCAGTTATTTGCAAAAGCCGATTATTCTTTTTTAAACAACCATAATGTGTTTGCGACATTGCGCGCAATTAACTCAAATGCATATAACACTGATAATTACACAACGTTAGATGTTAGTTGGAATTGGCAAGCAACACCTGTGTGGTCTACTGCAATTTCGGGTAAAAACCTCTTTGCAGGTTCACATATTGAGTACAATAATACGCGCGAAACCTATACATTACCAAACTATATTGATGAATGTATTACATTTACAATTTCAGCAAATTTCTAAGTTAATTAGATGATTAAATTAAGAAGTTTAATTCACAGTAGCTTAATAACGTTGACACTTTTTAGTTCCAGCATTGGCGCTGTTGAAAAAGAATACATGCTAAAAGCAGGCTTCTTATATAACTTTGCACGTTTTGGACACTGGGATTATCATTTAGAATCTCTTAATGAATTTATTATTTGTAGCCCTGATAAATACTTTATTGATGCGGCTAACAACGCTTTAAAAAGTCGCACTATAAAAAACTTACCTCTATACAATAAATTAATCACTCTTGATGAAGTAACAACCTCGGCGTGTAACATGCTATTTATTACCTCTGATACATTTATCGAATGGCAAAACATAACACCTTTAGAACTGAAAAACGTTATGCTCATTGGTGAAACAGACACATTTATTGAAAATGGCGGTCATATCAGGTTTTTTCTTTCCAGTGGTAAAATTCGCTTTGAAATTGCTCCGAAGCAGCTTAAAGATGCAGGTATTACTATGAGCTCAAAAGTGCTACGCCTTGCCCGCGTTGTAGATAGGTAGTGCAATGAAAAAACTATTTGCATTAAATACGATGAGCAAAAAATTACTATTTATCTTAATGAGTGTTGCACTTGTATCAACCGCGACAGTAACCATTGTATTTAGTGCTTATGAAATAATCACTAGCGCTAAAGAGGAACAAATAGAAAGCTTGGGCTCTCTGTCAAAAATGCTTTCACCGAATATAACTACAGCACTTATGTTTGATGATATAGATGCAGTGCAAGAGCTTATAAACCCAATACTTATACGCTCAGATGTTATTAGTATAATGGTAACAAGTATGACTGGTGAGCAACTTGTTATTGCGCAATCCGAAGATGAAAATATGGAGCAAAGTATTGAAGTAAGTACACCCCTTCAGCTCGATATGCATGATTACGGTATATTAAAAATACGCGCTAACAACAGCTACATTCAAGACAGAATTACTTTTTACTTTAAGTTTATAATGATTTTGATGATATTCACCTTTGCCATCAGCCTAATTTTATCTCTTTTATTAAGGCGTCGCTTTTTAAACCCTATTTTATATTTAGCTCAAACAGCAAGTAAAATAACTACATCACACGATTATAGCTTACGCGCTAAACAGCTATCACAAGATGAAGTAGGACAATTGACCTCTTGTTTTAATGCGATGTTATACAACATTGAGCAAAGAGAAAATTCATTAGAAAACCAAGTTAGACTGCGTACTAATGAACTTGAAAATGCGAATATTCAGTTGCAACAATATGCCTACCAAGATGGATTGACCGACTTACCAAACAGGCGTTATTTTTACGAAAAACTACAAAGCTTAGTAAGTATTAAGGAAATGAAATTCGCACTTATATTCATAGATTTGGATGGATTTAAAGAAGTAAACGACAGCCTAGGGCACGACTACGGTGATTTACTCTTACACCAAGTAGCAACAAGACTGCAAAGTTGTATAACGACTAAAGATACAGTCGCACGTTTGGGTGGTGACGAATTTACATTAATTTTAGAGGGTGTAAATAGCCCGGATGAAGCATCAAAAATTGCCGAAGCAGTAAAAAGTAGTTTAATGCAGAGCATTAAAGTAAAAAAAGAGACAGTCTATGTTACTGCAAGCATAGGTTTAACATTTTTCCCTGCTGATGGTTTAACAGTAGAAGAGCTCGTTAGACGCGCTGACCAAGCAATGTATTTATCTAAAAATAAAGGGCGGAATCGCTATGAGTTTTTCTCCTATGCTATCGAAGAAAAAGCCACAGAAAAGCGTCGCCTGATAGAAGAGATACGCACTGCAATTGTAAAAAACCAATTTGAATTATATTACCAACCTATATTTTCAATTGATGGGAAATCAGTACCAAAAGCTGAAGCCCTTATTCGTTGGAACCACCCTGAAGGAGGCCTAATAGGCCCCAATGAATTTATACCTGTTGCTGAAAAAAATGGATTAATAAACGACATAGGCCAATGGGTAAAATCTCAAGCAATTCAAGATACCGTCCAATTCAATGTTTTAAGTGAAAAGACAATTCAAGTCAGTGTAAATACATCACCTCTTGAAATTGACCGCACTGGTTGCTGGGTGGATGAATGGATTGTTGCAAGTAAAAAGTACCAACTACCCGCCAACACTATTTTAATTGAAGTCACTGAAAATACCTTAATGGATCCAGATTCGTCAATACAGCGACAATTAAAACGCTTAAGCACTATTAATATAGACATAGCGATTGACGACTTTGGTGTTGGTTATTCTTCTTTGGCGTATCTACAGCGCTTAGATATAGATATTTTAAAAATAGATCGTTCATTTATAAGCGATATTGAATCAAACGATAATAGTATTGCTCTCGTGAAGGCTATTATCACTATGGCTCATAACCTAGATGTAATGGTGGTAGCGGAAGGTGTTGAAACACAAAAACAGTATGACCTATTAAAGCTGCTTGCATGCGATTATATTCAAGGCTACATTTTTTCAAAGGCAATTACTAAACAAGAGTTTATGAAAAAGTATATAATACCAATCCGCAATAATACTTAATCATTTTGCGGGGCTAAATGTGTCGCTACCTGTGTTAAAAAATTCTCATTTAGAACAACTAAATAGCAAATTTTTTGCCTAGCTATCAACACGTTTTTCCATCCTCAAAATAGATCACTTAATTAAGCGAATTGGTATAAAACAAAAAGAAGTGATCTGATTTATGTCCATCTTGCTGGATTTTAGCAATTCAACACAGAACACGTCTTTACTCTTGCGTTAAAATTTCATGTATTTAAAGCTTAATCCCAAGCTATAACCAGCGAGGGACTAGTTGCTTGTACTCTTTATATTGTATTGAAAAGCGATGAGCTAAATGAGCTTCTTCAACTAACGTCTGTCTATATATAGCTATAAAACCAATAACCAAACAGGTCAAACTAAATATACTAGGTAAGGCTAAAAAGAAACCCACCTGTGCAGCTACAACACCTAAATACATCGGATTCCTAGAGTATTCATATAGTCCTGATGTTTTAAGCTCATGTGGTCCCTTAGGATCAATTCCTGAACGCCAAAGTGCCGCCATATGAAAATGTACAAACATCGTCAAAATAAAACCTGCACTCAATAAAATATCGCCAAATAATACACCTGGCCAGCCATTGAGAATTGGGAATAACCCAAGGTAGCTATCTAACTCAGGTACAAACACTCTAATTACACATATAAACCAAATAGCAGCCCTGAAAAACTTAAAAACCATATGGTTCCACCAACTAGTACAAAACTTATCTCCGGGATAAATAACGCCTGATGGTGTGTCTCTATTTTTATAAATAATTCTAAATGTATAAAACCCCGCAACAAAAGTATAAAAAATAGCTAAGTAAATACGTGTAAATTCAACTAGCGAAGTAGAGTCATCTAAAAATGTTTCATAGGGCATCTAGTTACAGCTCACAATCATTATTGGTAGTAATTTTAAAACAACTAACTCAATAAATTTTAGTTATAAGGTCATGAAATTATATTAGTATTCATTGCCTTCATAAACAAGTTAAGTCAGAGGTTTGTTAACGAGTAATCATTAACTAACACCATTAATTTAAAATAACTTCGACTTATTAGGATCTCATACTTTTTATATAATACCAATCTGCTTATATATTTGAATTGATATTATTCACTCATATTTTTACATTCTATATATGCAAAAAACGACTATTTCGGTTAGGACTTTCTTTAATTCGAAGCTTTGTACAGTGCAATAGTAAACTCAGCGTTAGGAAGTCACAGTGAAAAACTACACTCGCATCGGCGATGCCACTTTAACTCGTTAAATTAAGTAGATTATTCACTGAGAGACGCTTCGCTCTAGAGGAATACCTGAATCACTTTTCTAAAAATGTAAAAAGCCCAGCTCGTTAGGTTCGGGAGCTCTACAACTTAATGCTTGTGTGATGTCATGATACCTTCAGCGGTGGAGAGTCATAGTGAAAATGCTGCGCACTCATCGTAGAGCGTATGTTTTTATAATTTTAACAGCAGGAGTCGCTTTGCTCGCCCGCCCTGCGTGTTGATGTGAGTGTGTATTAATTGCGCGCATTTCACTTTTCTGCAAACGTAAAAAAGCCCGACTATTGCTAGTCGGGCTTTCTTTAATTAGATCCTGGCAATGTCCTACTTTCACATAGCAAATGCTACACTATCATCGGCGCTGTTTCGTTTCACTACTGAGTTCGGCATGGGGTCAGGTGGGTCCAAAACGCTATTGTTACCAAGCAAATAGGGTGCAAAGGAGTAATGACAAAGCACGTAGTGCTTACATTTCCTTTGCGCAAGGTGCCTCAACTTTAACGCTACGCGCTAAGAGTCACCTTATAAATTTGGAATTCTGATAATAAAGTTTTCAGTAAATCTACTTTAGTCTATTAACTTCTTGCGCTATAAACTATCACATAAAACGCGTTTGGCGTTGTATGGTTAAGCCTCACGGGTAATTAGTACAAGTTAGCTTAATGGCTCACACCACTTCCACATCTTGCCTATCAACGTTGTAGTCTTCAACGGCCCTTCA
>NZ_JACGWD010000089.1:0-15155 GCF_014077565.1 Pseudoalteromonas sp. 5Ae-yellow | reverse complement strand
AAACAGCGCCGATGATAGTGTAGCATTTGCTATGTGAAAGTAGGACATTACCAGGCTTCAAATTGTAGAGAGCCCGACTAGAAATAGTCGGGCTTTTTTACGTCTGCAGAAAAGTAAAATACGCGCAGTTAACACTCACATCAACACCTATCACGTAGGGCGAGCGAAGCGACTTCCGACGCTAGAATCACACCAAAAGCCCTCAATATCTCTGCACGCCGATAAGTATGTAGCATTTGCTAGGTGACTCTCCACCGCTGTAGGCACTACGACATTCTACTGCGTAGCGTACCTACTTCACATTGTAGAAAGCCCGATTCGAAAGAGTCGGGCTTTTTTACGTCTGCAGAAAATCATGCGTGAGTTATTATGGTTCATTTAATTATCTATTAAACACTCAACTGAATTGCATATTTAATTAGGTAGAGATACTTCTAATAAAGCACTAAAGAAAGCTGTACTATTACAGGTGTTTTAAAATAACTATAACGAGAAAAATATGAAATTATTAACTGCAGCAACTCTAATACTTGCTTCATCGACAGCTTTTTCACGCCCTGCACCTTTAGTGTCTATCCCTACTCATGATGCCTTTTTTAATAGTATTGCAGCGCATTGCGGTAAAGCTTTTGAAGGTGAAGTAGCGGTAGATAACGCGAAGGGGCCAAGCTCATTTACAGATAAAAAGCTGGTTATGCATGTACGTAAATGTAGCGAGACTGAGTTACAAGTACCGTTTCATGTAGGAGACGATGCATCACGTACGTGGATCATAACTAAAACGGGTAGTGGCTTGAGTTTAAAGCACGATCATCGTCATAAAGATGGAACAGACGACGCATCAACTATGTATGGTGGCCATACGCTTGATGCAGGGTTTGCGCAAATGCAGTCGTTTCCAGCAGATCAATACTCTAAAGAGTTATTCGTAAAAGAAGGCATTGCACAGTCTGTAGGTAATACATGGCAAATGTATATTTACCCAGAAGTATTTACTTATCGATTAATTCGCCAAGGACGTGAGTTTAAGGTGGATTTTGATTTAACGAAACCGATTACTCCACCATCAGCACCTTGGGGTTATAAAGACTAAGGTTACTTACCCTTGTTTGTATCTTCTTTAGTTTCGCATTGTAGTAAAACACTTAAATCTGGTTGATAAGCACGTGGTTTTGTTGGAAAGCGCTCGTACTCTTGCACGCCTTCAAGTATTTTCAACATAAAGGTGTTGCCACGACATAGACGGTCAGCATGGCGTAATAAAAATACACTTTGATTGGTAAAGTGTTTGTAATCGTCTGACTGGATTTCTATTTTATAGTTGTCTTCGCCAATTTTTGTTTGGTAGTAATGCACTTTGTTGTCAAAGTCGTAGAGCTTCTCTGTTTCGGCTTTTTCGGCAAGTGCAGTATTTGCACTCGAAAGAGCCACCAGTGTAGCGCCTATAAATAAGCGTGGTGTATTTATTCCTTTCATAAAATGTATCCTTTAATTTGCGAACTTTATACCCATTAATAAGAGTAATAAGATCGATTTCTTTACGTATTAGTCTAACACCCAAAAAGGGATAATGTGATGTTCAAACAAATAAAGCAGCTTTTTGCTGTATTCGATGATCAGGAACCTAGTATAGAGCAGCATGATTTAAAAACAGCGGTCGCTGCATTGCTTATTGAGGTTATGCGTGCTGATACTAAGCTTGACCATGATGAACAACGAACCCTGACTGTAACCTTAAAAAAATACTTTAATTTAACAGATGCAGAAGTTGAAGAGCTTACTAATAACGCAGCAAGTAGTTTAGATGGTGCTATTGACTACTTTCAGTTTTCAAAACAAATTAATGAGCATTGTAGTGCAGTTCAGCGCATTGAAATAATAGAACTGCTATGGCGCTTGGCTTATGCTGATGGAGAAATAGATCCTCAGGAGGACTACGTAATACGTAAAGTAGCGGGGCTTTTATATGTAACGCATACCGATTTTATCGCCGCAAAAATCGCGGCGACAAAGTAATTATTTAGGCGTGCAAGTTATTTTAACTTACTTGCAACGCTTACTAACTGATGAGCAAGTGCTGATACTTTTTCAGCTGTAACAGGTTCATTAATTTGCCCACTTTCATCAAACAATGTGTGTACAGCGGGTACTGCAAGTTGATCGGCAAGCACTAACGATCCAATACCACTTAATATATCTCGTACATGATTTAAACCGCGCAACCCACCAAGTCCACCTGGTGATGCTGAAAACAGCGCCACTACTTTATTGCGAAAAGCAGGAACAGCACCTTGTTCCGTGCGCGATGCCCAATCAATCGCATTTTTAAGTGCTGCAGTTATAGATCCGTTGTACTCTGGGCTTGCTAGTAAAATACCGTCAGCTGCACGTAGTTTGTCTTTTAAAAGCTGTACATCGCTTGGTGTACCTTGCGCTTCAATATCTTCGTTAAATAGTGGGATGTTTAATTCGTTTAGTTTTATTACTTCTACTTCAGCACCTGTTTGTAGAGCAAAACGTGCTGCCTCATTAATAATTTTTTGATTAAAGCTTTCTTGTCGAAGACTTCCTGCTAGGGCGATAATTTTTGGTGCTGACATGCTAGTGACCTTTTAGTGTTTAAACTTACAACGCTAATGTAGCAAAATTTTGCTTGTAGAAAACCCCAATAAACGCAACACTTGTGTGCGTAAATGCACATAAGTATAAGATAAGTAGCATGGCGATAAAATTTGAAGATTGGCAAGACGTTAAAGTAGCGTTTGAAGTAGCACGATTAGGCACGTTAACGGCGGCAGCAGAAGAGCTTAATGTACACCACAGCACAGTACTTAGGAGAATTAATAATCTTGAAAAAAACTTAAATGCACGCCTTTTTCATCGCCATGCCCGTGGTTACAAGGTTACTGAAATTGGCACCAAGTTATTTTCAACAGCACAAACTATCCATAGCTCCTTAGAGCAGTTACATAACGATATAGCAGCAGCCGATAGCACCCTTAGAGGGAGTTTATTACTAACGACGGTAAGTGGTTTTATGGATGTACTTGGTGATGTATGTGAGCAATTTCAGTCGCTACATCCACAAGTGCAGCTTGAGGTTATTTTAGAACAAAAAAGATTAAGACTCGATCACGGACAAGCACATATTGCAGTGCGTGCAGGCCCAAGACCTGATGAAGGCGATTATATTGCTCAGCATTTGGCGCAGCTTTCATCGGGTTTATACGCTAATAAACGTTACATTAATAAATACGGTATGCCTAAATTATTAAGTGATTTACAACAACATAACTTTGTATCGGGCGTGGCAGGTTTTAATGCCCGCGTGCCTTATTTTGCATGGGCTGATGAGCACATTCCTGCATCGCAAATAAAGCTGCGAGTATCTGAAACTGCAGAAGCGACTCGTGCAATCATTAAAGGGCTAGGCATTGGCGGATTACAACATGACGTAGCGGCGCAATATCCTGATTTAGTGCCTATATTGCACAGTGAGTTAAGCTGGCCTACCGATGTATGGTTAGTCACGCATCACTTAGTGCATCGTACTGCTAAAGTACAAGCTTTTGCAGGGTTGTTAAAAATACACTTTAGTAAGTTAGCTGCTAATCAATAGTTTTAGCAGCGTTTTAGCTGTATTTTAAATGATTATAGTGTTTTTTTTACTTCTATCCCTAGGCGTTTAGCCAAGCGTACTAAGTTTGCTCTATCTAATTCAAGCACTCTTGCTGCTGCTGACCAGTTGTAGTTATGCTTCTTTAGTTGCTCGGTAATTACGTTGTATTGCAACGATTCTACAGCTTGCTTTAAAGGTTGGTTGATTAAGGTGTTGGTTGTACTTTGGCTTGCTACTAGAGAGTTTTGCGGCGCACTCGGTGTTAAGTCACAGTGCTCGCTTGTAATGGTTATTATTGGATTTTGCCATTGGCTTTGTTTTGCTTTAAGGGCGCTGCGGCTAATGACGTGTTCAAGCTCGCGCACGTTACCTGGCCAGTTGTACTGATTAAGCAATACTTGCGCTTCAGGGCTTAGTTTTAATTGTTTTATCCCTAATTTACGGGCTGTTTGCTCGATAAAATAACCAGCTAAGAGTGTTATGTCGTGCTCGCGTTCACTAAGTGGTGGCACAGTAATAGGGTAGACACTGAGGCGATGGTATAAATCGGCTCTAAAGCGACCTTGAGCTACTTCTTCTTTTAAATTTCTGTTGGTTGCAGCAACGACGCGTACATCTACGTACTTTGGCGTGTCTTCTCCTACCGTTTGTATTTCGCCACTTTGTAGCACTCGTAATAGTTTACTTTGCATGGGCAGGGGCAGTTCGCCTATTTCATCTAAAAATAACGTGCCGCCATCAGCTAATTGAAATTTACCTTGGCGCGAATTTTGTGCGCCTGTAAAAGCCCCTTTCGCATGACCAAAAAATTCACTTTCAGCGAGGTTTTCGGGAAGCGATGCACAATTTAAGTGAATAAGCGGTTGATCTTTTCGAGCTGAATTTAAGTGAATATTACGCGCAACAAGTTCTTTTCCTACCCCTGTTTCACCTAATATCAGCACGCTAAAGTTAGATGCTGCAACGAGTTTAATTTCGTTTTTAAGTGTTTGCATTAGCGGACTTTGACCAATAATTTCACCGCCGTCCCGTGTTAACGCTTCACGATTTAGTTCTTGTACTAATGCACTTGAGTGCTGTGCATGCTGTTTGTAATGGGCAAGCTCTAAAGCTGTTTTAAAGTGCGCACTACACAGCGTTTGTAGGGTATTGAGTGTATCAGCGCTTATGCTGTTAAATGCATTGGCGTTAAGGCTATCAAACGTAAGTACGCCAAGTAGCGCGTTTTTATCATAAAGAGGTAAACCTAAACATGCATGTACCGGTATGTCGCCGGTTTTAGCTAATAGCAATCCGTCGTATGGATCAGGTAGTGGGCAGTCGTGCGCAAATTGAAGCGCGAGTGTGCTTTTGCAAATAGCTTCTAGGCGAGGGTGTTCTACTATTTTAAATCGTCTGCCTAAACTGTCGGGCATTAATCCTTTAATTGCCAGTGGTTTTAATTGTTCGCCCTGAAGCACTAATAACGCACTTGCATCACTTGGAATAACCCGCTCAACCGTTGCTAGTAATTGATCAAAGCTATGCTCGTGTAGTGTACTTTGAGCAAGCTCTAGAGCAACTTGTGTAAGGTTGAATTGCTGGTTCACGTCAAAATGACCTATTTGTGTTTTTATGAGTTAATTTATAGTAGGTCATAAAGACTCACACTGTAAAGTGATTTAATTTAACTTGTTGAATTTAATTAATTAAACTTGTTGGCACAGTATGTGTAATAGCTAAGTAACGTAGTTAGTTACAGAGATCGCCATGAACACACTAATGCTGAATAATTTAAATAATCAAACACAGTTTAGTTCACTGCATGAGGCACTAGCGTGCGCTGAATACTTTTTTGCTCAGTATGGTGTAGGGCAGGAAATAAAATAATGCGCCCTATAAACTTAACTGAGCCAATGCCAGCACGCGTTGCTATTCATCAAGTATCTCAATGGCCGTTATGGATGCTAGCTTTTAGGCCTTTCTTTTTAGGCGGTGGCTTATTGGCATTTTTGTCAGTGGGGTATTGGCTACTTATTTTAACAGGCCATGCAAGTTGGCACTTATCGATACCTGCGACATTATGGCACGCGCACGAAATGCTGTTTGGCTTTGCAGGAGTTGTAGCTGTTGGCTTTTTACTTACCGCAGCACAAACGTGGACAGGCGTGCCGAGCATAAGTGGCAAAGCTCTTATGTGGCTTACGTTTATATGGCTTGCAGCGCGCTTAGTATTTTTTCTAGTACTGCCAGATATTGCTCATTTTAATTTATATGCTGCACTTACATTACAAGTTATTTGGTGGTTAGGCGCCATAACCGCGTTGGCTAATATGTTATTAAAAGCCAATAGCAAGAGTAACTATCCGTTTTTAGCTATTTTAGCTGTGCTTTGTGGACTCAATGTATTGTATTTAATACTTGTTTTACAACAAAACATGCAGCTTGCACTTGGTGTGGTTGATACCGCAGTACTGGTAATTACTTTACTAGTTGGCATTGTTGCGGGCCGCGTTTTACCATTTTTTACCGCTAAAGGTCTAGGTTTAGCCGCACAAGTTCGCACTCCTAAAATAGATAAAGCGGTGATGTATTTATCTATTTTGGCGATCACTTTGTTTTTCATCAACAAGTTGTTTTTGAACACGATTAATCCTGCGTTAGTTGTTGCAACTGTTGCTGCGCTTCACCTGCTTAGGGCTGGTTGTTGGTGGGATAGCAAGGTATTGAGAGTGCCGTTGTTATGGTCTTTACATTTTTCCTACTTAGCGTTAGGCGTAGGGTTAATGATGGTTGCATTTAGCTTTTATAGCAGTGCAATACAATTTAAAGATGCGCTGCACTTAATCACTATTGGCACAATAGGTATGATGATTTTAGCAATGATGACGCGTGTATCACATGGTCATACAGGGCGTACACTCGCTATTCCTCATTACATGGCTGTTGCTTTTGCGTTTTTGCTTGTGGCCGCTATTACTCGTTCATTACTCCCTTTTATTATTGGGCCTCACCTTGCTTGGCAAATAAGTGCTTTGCTGTGGTTAGTGGCTTTTTCATTATTTTTAATTCACTGCACACCTATATTAACGCGGCGTCGTGTTGATGGGCGTCGTGGTTAGTTCATCCATAGGAAACACATATGTTATCTGATAAAACCATTGAGATTGTAAAAAGCACAGTTCCGTTATTAGCGCAGGCGGGTACGGTTGTTACCGATCATTTTTATAAGCGTTTATTTAGCCATAATCCTGAGCTTAAAAATATTTTTAATATGGCGAATCAAGATACAGGTCGTCAGCAATTTGCACTTTTTAATGCATTGGCTGCGTATGCACAAAATATTGATAATTTAGCCGTATTAAAAGAAGCGCTAACACGTATTAATCATAAGCATACAAGCTTGAATATTTTACCTGAGCATTACCCTATTGTAGGTGCACACTTAATTGGTACGCTTAAAGAGCTTCTTCCTGAGCAATTTACTCCCGATGTTGAATACGCTTGGCGCGAAGCTTACGGCGTACTTGCTGATATTTGTATAACCGAAGAAGCTGCTTTGTATGAGCACAGTAAAAATAAACACGGTGGTTGGGCGGGAACTCGCCAATTTGAAATAACCAACAAACAGGCCGAATCAGAACTAGTAACGAGTTTTACACTTACGCCAGTTGATGGCGAAGCTGTTATTACACATAAACCAGGGCAGTATTTAGGTATTAAAGTTAAGCCAGAGGGCGCTGAATATGAAGAAATTCGCCAGTATTCTATTTCACAAAAAAGTAACGCTAAAAACTACCGTATTAGTGTTAAAAAAGAGCTACAGCCAAAGCCTGGCATGGTGTCTAATTATTTACACTCATTAGAGCAAGGCACTATTGTTGAGTTATACCCGCCGGCAGGAGACTTCTTTTTACGCAATAACACAAGTCCAGTGGTTCTCATTTCAGCAGGTGTTGGGCAAACGCCAATGCTGGCTATGCTTGAAACGTTATTAAGTGACAATTCTAATCAAGAGATTATGTATTTACATGCTTGCGAAAATACTCAGCAACATTCGTTTTCAAAATATTTATATGATCTAACAGCGCAGAATAACCACTTGAAAACAATAACGTGGTTTAACCAAGCGACAGAGGGCGCTGACTTTACTGGGTTAATGAACCTAAATGCAGTACAAGCACAGCTACCATTGAGTAATGGCGACTTTTACTTATGTGGTCCTGCCGGTTTTATGGCATTTATAAAAAAGCAGTTACTTGAACTAGGTGTTAAAAACGAGCAGATTCATTATGAAGTGTTTGGTCCGCATGAAGACTTGTAATAACGCTTTAAAATAGAAAAAGGCGTACAGCGATGTGCTGCGCGCCTTTTTATAAACGCTAATAAAGTGCCTTATAACTCTTTACAGGTCACACCTTCAAGTACTGTAGTAAGCTCTTTTTTAGGATAGTAAAGCTCGCATTGGTTATTACGTAGTTGCAAAATAAACTTCTCAGATTTTATATTATGCGCGCCCATAATTACTCTGCCATCAGACCCTTTACTCATTGCATGATCAATTAGCAGTTCGCTACGTTTAGTAAATACGGAATCGGAAAGTGTTACTAATGCGCCTCCCTTAGCTTGTTGAATTGCCTGTTGTAGTGTTGCAATAACGCTAGGATTAACGCTCGTTAATATAGCGGGTTTAGCGGGATCACTATTTACACTTTGGCATCCACCTAAAGCGAATAAGGTAGCTAATGGGAGTACTAATTTAGCCATTACCTTTCCTCACTCAGTGTTGGCCAAGTTAAGTCCATATTACGCTGGGTAAATTGCTCAGGCATATTTAAAGGAATGAGAGATTCACGAGAGCTTGAAAAATTAGCTGGCTCTGCTTTTGCAGCAGCCGTTCTAATTGGGCAACTGCCATTTTCAACATGAAATAATGCGGTGGCTAAAACGGCCTCGTCACTGTCGCCTAACTGATGATCAAAGTCGTCTTCAATTTCACAACCTTGAACATCAGCATCAAATTGTGGCGTAGGGGTTGGTGTAAAACCCGCAGCGTATTCGCCAAATCCTTTGCTATTTACCCCACTAAACTGAATAGTATAATAGGTTGTTGCGCAGTTATGGGTTGGGGTAAAGCCATAGGGCTTACCGCAGGTCGTGTCACCAATTAAAATAACTTCTGCGTCTATACCCTTTAAACCATTAATAAAAGCTTCTGATGCCGAACAGGTGCCTGATGTGCTTAATACATAAACCTTTGATAGGTTTAAATCAGGTAGGTTTTCACCTGTGCTAAAAAAAGTAGAGTAATCTATTTCTTCATCAATAAATGGAAAAGGCGAATCAACGGGTTGTTTATCGTTTTGTTGGGTTTGATAATAAAAGCGGTTATTAACGTTGGCATTACCGGCAACCATATAAGCCAATTGAGCTGATAGCGCCAATAAGCCGCCGCCGTTATATCTAAAGTCGATTACAAGCTCATCAATACCATCGGTTTTAAACTTATTTACCGCGTCAATAAGCCCTTCTTGGGCAATGCTTATATGGCTATTAAATTGCATGTAACCCACGCTTGAACCATTTGCAGTCGGAATCGTTTTAACATTTTGAACTGGTGTTTGCTCAATATTACCAGCGGTTACATTAAATGTTTTTTCGGCGCCATCGTTACTGCGTACAACAATAGTATGTGAATCGCCGTTAGTTGGGCTAAATAAACCTTCGTTAAGCGTATCTACACCCGACTCTGTATTAGTATTAATGCTAACACCGTCAACTGAAAGTACAGTATCACCACGTTGAAAGCCTATTTGGCTTGCGGGCGAGTCATCTTCAAGATAAGCGACGCGTAAAATACGGTCGGCTGTATCGCCAATAAACGCCCAATTTATACCGTAACCAGAAGTAACGCCCGATTGCGCTTCTTGAAAGTAATCTTCAGTAGGTTCTGAAAAATGAAAGTTATCTTTTTTTGCCCCTGAGTCGGTAAGCTGCTCTGTTTTTAATTGAGCGAAGTAATCGGCTACTGTGCCAAAGCTTTCAGGATCGTTATCGGCAATCTCATCATACCAAAGGTAGGTTTCGTCGCTCCAAGAGCGAAGCCAGAGTTTTTCGTAAAGGGCAGAACCTGCTTGATCTGGGTAAGGCTCGTTGTTATTAAAGGGATCGTTACCCGTACGCGGGGTTTCGCAAAAGTTTTTTAAATCGTTAGAGGGTTCAAATACACCCGCAGTCCATGTTGGACTGCTACTAACAGGTGTTGTGACGATAGGCGTAGTAATTACAGGAGCAGAGTCGATGCCGCTACCGCCGCCACAACCCGTTAAAGCAAAGCCCGAAAGTGCTGCAAAAATGGCTAGCGAGGTTTTATTATTTTTAAACATAGTTAAGGACTTTCTGTAAATAAGTTGTTTAAAATATTACAACACTCGCTCATTTATTCAACATTTATAGCTTTGATTTATGTAAATGAGTGTTAAAGCTTAGAGCTTGCTCGCACTACTTGTATCTGCGAATGCTTGCTTTTGCCATGCATTAAATAACTTTTGCTGTTTATCAGAGACTTTTAAACCGTATGTTTTTTGCATGTAAGCGTAAGTGTCGGCTATACGTTTACGTGCATAGACAGGCGGTTCAACTACACGTTGCTTAAAGTTTACTTTTACTTCGCAGCGACCATACTGTGTGGCGTTTTCGCTAAGCATGCCAAAACGATAATTAGAGCGATCGGCATTAATTTCGCCAATAGCTGGCGCTAAGTTATTTATATCAGCTTCCATTTTTCTAAATTTAGCACTTACTTTACGGCAGTTTTTACGTCCGCCATCTTGCCAACATTGTAGCTGATGACCAAATTCCCACGCCGGAACAATATGTTCCCACTCAATGCGTAGTGCTCGCACATTTACTTTGCCTGAGCGGGTAAGTGTATTTCGAGGAATGTAACCACAGTTAGAAGGATCAGGAATGAGTTTTTTGCCTTCTTTTTTAATATCACAACCGCAGTAAATACTTTTGGCGTTGTCAGGGAGGGTTTTAATTAAATGTCTTTTAGCCGTTGAAAAACGGGTAAATTGTTCGGCAGATACCGAAAAACACACACAACAAGCCAGTAAGGCCAGAATAAATCGAGTCATATCCATCACAAATGTGAACTACAGGAACAGGCAGTTTAAAGCCTTGAAGATAAAAGATAAAGTTAACTTAAGGCCTGCACTTATATTACTAAAAAGTGTCCGATTAATTTTTTATTCAAAGTTATTTTCACTATTCATTTATTTCTTACTATTTATCGTATTTTAATCACACAAGATTATACGTTAAGGAGTATGCTTAAAGCTTACTCAATATGGGGATTTGGATTGCAAATGAAATTTGTTGATTATTATGCAGTGCTTGGAATATCGCCTGACGCAGACGATAAAGCAGTTAAAGTAGCTTATAAAAAGTTAGCCAGAAAATATCACCCAGATGTAAGCAAAGAGCCTCAAGCAGAAGATAAGTTTAAAGAAATAGCAGAAGCTTACGAAGTCATTCATAACAAAGAAGAACGCACTAAATACGACGAGTTACGCCGTCATCAACAAAATCGTGCTCGTCAACAGCAAGGTAATTATGGTGGTAACAATGCTTCATCGCAAAGTAATTATCAGCAAAGCGATCCTCAAACCGATCAAGAGTTTTCTGATTTTGTTAATTCAATGTTTGGCGGCGCCGGTGGATTCAATCGTTCCGGGCAGGGCAGAAGTAACGCCGCTCGCGCGCAAAAAGGACAAGATGTGGAAATAGAGTTCCCGATTTTTCTTGAAGAGACTTTAGTTGATACCGTTAAGCCTGTTGAGTTTATATTACCGCAGCGAGATAGTAGTGGTCGTGTCTCTGAAATTAAAAAATCACTTAAAGTGAAAATTCCCGCAGGTTCAGTAAATGGCGAACGAATTCGACTAAAAGGGCAAGGCGGATTAGGGTCAGCGAACGGGCAAAATGGCGATTTGTACTTACAAATTAGTTTAGTGCCCCACCCATTATTTGATGTTGAAGGTCATAACCTAAATATAGTCGTCCCTCTTGCACCATGGGAAGCGGCTCTTGGTACAAAAATAAATTTACCTACGTTGGCAGGCAAAATCCAATTAACTATTCCATCTAATAGTCAGTCTGGTCAACGCTTGCGTATTAAAGGTAAGGGATTAATGAGTAAAAAAGCCAAAGGTGATTTATTTGCTGTGCTTAAAATTGTTAATCCAACATCTGTTGATGATACCAGTAAAAAACTTTGGGAAGAATTAGCCGAAAAAGCTCACTTTGATCCCCGTAATAACTGGAGCAAGCCATAATGCAAATTATCGTGACACAAAAAGATGATTTACTTACTAGCAAAGAGCTATGTTTGAGTAGTGATATTAGCGAAGCAATTTTATATGAGCTAGTTGAGCACAATATTGCGGTTCCAATTGAGGGGAAGCATGTTACGCAGTGGCAATTTACGGTATCTGCAGTGACCTTAGTTAAAAAAGCGGCCCGTATTCAACATGACTTTTCGTTAGATTGGTCGGCAATAGCTTTAGTTCTACAATTGCTGGATGAGCGTGATGAGTTGATTTTCGAAAATGAAATGTTAAAGCGACATTTGAGTCGATTTAAACACTTGGAATAAAATCTGCCCTTGGGTACTTCCTAGGGCTTATTTACTCTTTGGTGAGAGTGCGCTAGTTCTTAAAAATCAATATGACTACTTTGATTTATTCTTACTTTTAATTCGGATAAATCGTTTTAGTCGTATGTTTTGCATAAGTAGTAATATTCCACTTAGGCAAAAAAGTACGCTGGTTGCTGCAAAACTAATAAGCAGCGGATTATTAAAATCCTCTCGCTCATCGTAATCCATAATATGTAACATCCAAAAAAAGTCGAAAATTCGCCATAGTGTGCTGCGAACGGTGATAACTTTGCCGTTATTTTCTGACAAATACAGTGTTGTGTTAAATGTGTCGTCAAATTGTACCTGCCAAACATTGGTTTTATATCCAACTTCTCGCATACCTTGCTTTAGCAGTACAGCGCTTGTTACTTGAGCATCAATAAGTAAGTGTGCTTTAGCATTTGCGGTAATTTGTATTTTAGTTGGCGGCTCAAAAGGCCGGCCTGTTATACCGTTAAAGCTTTGCTGTTCATCTTTATTTATTACTGTAATTATAGGTGTGGTTAAAAAGTTCTCAAAAATTATTTGTGTTGGATTAACCACCTGAGATGCAATATCGTCAAGGGAGGCAACATAATCAGCCTGCGTAAATGGGTTATTAAGAGTACGTGTTGCAAGATGCTCCCCATGAACTTTATCAAGAGGGATAGCGCTCATTACTAAACCACCTAATAGCCAAGCTAAAATTTGTAATGTGAGCAAATAACCGAGCCATTTATGTAACTTGCGAGCATACTTAAATATTTTTTTATTCATGTTTTAGTCTTATTATTTTTAGAGGCTAGTTTATTACATTAATGGGATTAGTTACTGCGACATTTTGTCGCAGTTTAAACTATAGCTTACTGTAATCATTTAAAAATAAAAAAGATTACACTTAAATTGCTAACATGACTTATTTGTTTAATTGAGCTGAGTGTTTGATATCCAGCTAGCTTTAAACGCTAAAAAATACTTAAAAGCTGCGAAATATCTATATAAAGTGGTTAATAGAGCATAGTTGATTTGGTATAACGGTAAAACTGCGTTAAAGTTTGCAATGAAATTATTAGAGGATAAATACGAAACGATGTCGGAAATTCAATTTTTAAATGTAGATCTTGAGCTTGAATCAAAGCAAGATATTAGTTTGCTAGTGGCAGACTTGAAAAAAGTCGCGACGATTTTACATTATGACAAAGACGAATACCGTCAATTAGCGCGTATTGAAGCAACAGGTGTAGTAAACACGCCTGACAAAGCAATAAACCATATATGTGAGCTTATTGAATCGTGTTCGCGTAACGCGCTAAAGCAATGGTTAAGCTGTTCACGTAGAACGTTTGATATTGGTTTTGAATCAGGCACTTCCCCTAAGTGCTTTAATCAAGCCTTAGATGCAGATACATTACTACGTATATCTGCGATTGGTGCGGGTATGGAAATTACAATTTACCCAATCGAAAAGTAACTACCTTCGCTCTACAACTGCTGCGGTCATTTTTGATACGCAGCACAGCTCATTGCGGCTATTTGTAATTTTTATTTCCCACACTGAACTACGTTTGCCAATATGAAACGCTCTTGCCGTTGCTGTTAAAGTGCCGTTGCGAGATGCTTTTAAATGACTTGCGCTAATTTCCTGGCCCACGCAGTAAAATTTTGTAAAATCGACAACAAAGTTAGCTGCATAGCTGGCAACTGTTTCGGCAAGTACAACGTTAGCACCGCCGTGAACCATTCCCATTGGGTTATGATGCTCAGGAATTGCCGGCATAGTGGCTACTAAGTAATCATCACCAATTTCAGTGACTTCTATTCCCATGGTTTTCATTAATGTTCCTTGGCCATCAATGCCTTGTTCTAACTGCTTGCACAGCTCTAAAGTGATGGGCTGGTACCAAATACTCATAATGACTCCTTTGCTTTTTTAATCATTTATAAACCTAGCTTTAGTTATACCCCTAAAATGTACACAAGTGAAATTACTTTGGCTATTTTAAGGCTTAATTTAAATTTGCGATTTTTATTTAACTGTATATACTCACAGTTAAATGTACTGTATGGAAAACCAGTTGTATGCGACCATTAACGAACCGCCAAGCTCAAATACTCGAACTAATTAAAGTTTTTATTAAAGACACTGGTATGCCTCCTACACGTGCAGAAATAGCGCAAACATTAGGTTTTAAAAGTGCCAATGCTGCTGAAGAACATTTAAAAGCACTTGCTAAAAAAGGCGCAATTAAAATGAAACCAGGTGCAAGCCGTGGTATTCAGTTAATTGAAGAAGAAGAGCCAGAACAATTAGGTTTACCGCTTATAGGGCGTGTTGCTGCTGGTTCACCTATTTTGGCGCAAGAGCACGTTGAAAGTCACTGCAAAATCGATCCATTAATGTTTAAACCGGCTGCAGATTTTTTACTACGCGTTAACGGTATGAGCATGAAAGATATTGGTATTATGGATGGTGATTTACTTGCTGTACATCGTACTCAAACCGCTGAAAACGGGCAAGTTGTTGTTGCCCGCCTAGACGAAGACGTAACTGTAAAACGTCTTGAGAAAGCGGGTCGTAAAGTATTACTTCATGCTGAAAACGACGATTTTGAATCTATTGAAGTAGATCTTGAGAATGAGTCTTTTAATATTGAAGGCTTAGCCGTTGGCGTTATAAGAAACGCTGATTGGATGTGACTTTAAAAATAGCTTTTAAACAAGCAGTTTTATAAATGCGTACTAATTAGTTAACACCACTCGTTTAAGAACGAGTGGTGTTTTTTCGTTTATACCTAACTGGATATTTTTGTGTCTTTGCGAGCACCGTTCGCGGATAAGCTTTTCGCTTTCTTTTCTCCGGTAATATTAGCCGTT
>NZ_JACGWD010000133.1:0-2742 GCF_014077565.1 Pseudoalteromonas sp. 5Ae-yellow | reverse complement strand
TTAATCATAATGTGCCCTCAAACAAGATTTGAAGATCTGATCATGACATTGAGATTTAGTTCAAAAAAATCCCCGCTAATTTCTTAGCAGGGATTTGTGTATAAGAGACAGCTAATCAGCGCCTTTTTGCATTGTGGCTAAATACAAATTTAATGTTGATTGATCATGTGCGTTGCTAGTTGAGAGAATGATTGCTTTAAGCCTTCACGTAACAACGGGTTGTCTATTTCTATATCCAGCGTTTTATTCATGCAGTACATCCATTGATCACGCAATGCTTTATCTACAGTAAAAGGCATATGTCTTTTACGTAGCATTGGCTGGCCATGTTTTTCAGTAAATAGGTTCGGCCCGCCTAACCAACCAGATAAAAATTCAAAAAATACTTGGCGAATTCGATCTAATGGCAGAGGATGCATATCATATAACGGTTTAGCGTATTCATCTGACTCCATTATGTCGTAGAATCGATTGGAGATAGCACGCGCCCCTTTCTCTCCACCTATTATTTCATACGGTGTTTTTTCAGGAGTAGGAGCCTGTTGCTCGGGAGCTGGCTTAGATTTAGAGAAAAGTCGTTTAATCATACAATTTATCATCGTTAATAGGCAGTTTATGCTGCAAAGAGGTTGCTTTAAAATGGACAAATATGCGGTTTTTGGAAATCCAATTAAACATTCAAAATCCCCCGCGATACATAAACAATTTGCTGTATCACTGGGTGAGCAAATCGACTATCGCGCAATATTAGCACCTATCGATAACTTTGAAAAAACAGTATTGTCTTTTTTTGGGCAAGGTGGTGTTGGTGCTAACGTTACGATGCCATTTAAAGAGCAAGCCTATGCAATGGCTGATGAGCTTACGCCATTAGCTAAAATTGTAGGGGCTGTTAATACATTAAAAAAACGAGATGATGGCACATTACTCGGTGATAACACCGATGGTGTGGGCTTTGTAAATGATTTACTCGCTAATAAAGTAGCCATAACTAATAAACGTATTTTAATCATAGGTGCGGGCGGTGCTGCTCGAGGGGTTATTTTACCTTTGTTAGAGCATAACCCTCAGGAAATAATAATAGTTAATCGCACAGCACAAAAAGCCAAAGAACTCGCAGAGCTGTTTACTCAATATGGACCAGTATCTGGCTTTGGTTTTGATGATTTACCAGTAAGCGATTACTCACTAATAATAAACTCTACCTCTAGCAGTATGAATAACGAACTTCCAGCACTTGATAAAAAACACATAACTAACTGTGAAGTCGCTTATGACATGTTTTATTCACTGCAAAATACCATTTTTATGAATTGGGTTGCACAGCATAATATTAACGCTAAGCTTTTAGATGGCAGTGGCATGTTAGTTGGCCAAGCTGCTCAAGCATATTATGTATGGCGTAATAAAATGCCAAAAATACTTCCCGTCGTTGATGCGCTCAAACAAGGAACGCTTAAATGAATCAGGCAATACAATTTATAGATAGGCTAGAGTTTAGAGAGCCCGATCATCAGTTAGTATTTTTTGCACAAGTTAGTGGCATGCTGGTGGAGTGTGTAATAGAAGTAAATACACTTAAATTAACAGACGAAAGCCATGCAACAGAGTATTTTGAAAAGTATCGTTTTGATTACGAAGAACGTGCCGAGGAGCTTATCGAAGAAGAGAGCTATAACTCGGCAGGCCAAATTGAAGTAAGCTTATTAACTTAAATTAGCTATTTCAGCTAAATACTCATCTTTAAGTGATACGTAGTTATTGGCAGATATTTTTAAAAAGGCAAGTTCTTGCTCCGTTAGAGGGCGGGCTTGCTTAACCGGACTCCCTACATATAAGTAACCAGACTCTAAGCGTTTGTTTGGTGGTACCAAAGATCCCCCACCTATAATTACATCATCTTCAACAACCACGTTATCCATAATAATAGCGCCCATACCTACAAGTATACGGTTTCCTAATATACATCCGTGCAGCATTACCTTATGACCTACAGTTACATCGTCACCTATAATAAGTGGATAACCATCTGGGTTGCTTTTAGTTGCACGAGATAAATGCAATACACTGCCATCTTGTATATTGGAGCGTTTACCAATACGTATATAGTTAACATCGCCTCGGGCAGCTACTAAAGGCCAAACACTACTATTATCACCTAAAGTAATATCACCAACCAAAACTGATGACTCATCAATATAAACAGACGAATTAAACGAAGGAGTTACACCTTTATAAGAACGGATTGCCATATTTAGTACCTTTTAGATAATAGTTATTAGCTTTGAGTGTATCAGCAAGGTTATTTTTGTACCATAAAAGGCACCGTTTGGTTACAAAACTATCAGTTTCAGGGGGTTTAGTTCAGATACTGAGCGAAAAGCATCTTTTTTTACTTTTTCTTTAAAAAAGTACTTGCGTAAAAATCTGTTCTCCCTATAATGCGACCCCACTGAGACGGGATATGGCGACGCGCAGCGGACAACGCATAGCGAGGCACGAACTACTCAGAGAGTTAAATAAAACTTCGGTTTTAAATCTTCTAAAAAGAAAGTTTAAAACTAAGTGTTGACTCAAAAAATAAAGGGTGTATTATTCGCATCCCTTGAGACGCCAAAGCGACTCAAAACGTTCTTTAACAATATAAAGCAATCATCTGTGTGGGCACTCGTACAGATTGAGTTCTAACAGCCAACCTACTTAGGTAGCGAGGCAAACAAATTAGAGTCTCAATTGAAAACT
>NZ_JACGWD010000094.1:0-14107 GCF_014077565.1 Pseudoalteromonas sp. 5Ae-yellow | reverse complement strand
ATGAGTATGTTCGTTAATCATAATGTGCCCTCAAACAAGATTTGAAGATCTGATCATGACATTGAGATTTAGTTCAAAAAAATCCCCGCTAATTTCTTAGCAGGGATTTGTGTATAAGAGACAGCTTCTTAAGTGGCTTTGTTGTTTTTAATTTGTGTTAATTTACGAATAGGGAAGGCTCACTTGTACGTTTAAGCCGCCCTCTATTTTGTTATGTAAACTTATATGCCCTTGATGCGCCTCTGCTATTTCTCTGCATAAAGCTAGCCCTAAACCACTCCCCGTACTTTTTGTTGAATAAAAGGGCACTAAAGCATTTGCCATTACTTGCTCGCTCATTACTTTGCCGCAGTCGCTTACATTTATAACACATGCTTGGGGTACAAACTCGACCTGAATATGTATTTCATTGGCATTGGAGCCTGACTCGTGTGAATTTTTTAATAGGTTTATCAGCAGCTGCTCGAGTTGGGCTTGATCAGCTTGTAATTCATTGTGTGAATTTTTTATTTCGTAGCTAAATTGCCAGTGATTTTTTAAATTATTGAGTGTGTTTTGCCAGTTAATCCGTGTTTTTTGTGGCTGAGGTAATTTAGCAAACTTGCCATAGCCTTGTACAAATTCAGTTAAATGACTAATTCGCTCATCAATAGTTGCAAATACACGGGCAAGGCGGGGCTCATCGACTTTATTTGCGAGCAATTGTGCGCTGTGTAACATGGACGACATTGGGCCGAGTGAATTATTTAATTCGTGGCTGATAATGCGTATTACCTTTTTCCACACGGCAACTTCTTGGCGACTAAGCTCACGGGTCAATTGTTTAAATATATATAAATGATGCTTTTGGTTATTGAGTAAAAACTCCCCGGTGGCTAAATGCCAAGTTTGCGAGTCTTGATTCTCTATTTCTATATTAAAGAGGCCATCAACACCGTGCTCTATAGCTGCTATTAATTGCAGAGGGGAATTTTCGAGTAACTTACTTAGTTTCATACCTTCAAGGCGAGTTGCGCTATTAAATAAACTACGGCTAATTAAATTACTAAATACCACCGTATTATTATCATTGACCAGCAGTAGCGCTTGCGGCGAGCTTTGCAATACTTTATCAAGCATTAACTCGCGCTGGTAAATCCATTGTTTTTCTTGGCGAAGCTGTTTAGCGGTTTGATTATAAAGTCGGCATAGTTTTCCAAGTTCATCATTACTTTTATACGCTAGTAAGCTGGATAGCTCACCATCTTTAAAATTAAGCAACCCGGTTTCGAGCGATTGCATGCCAAGCTTTATTGGCTTGGTGAGAGCTCTTGAAAGCAAGGTGCTAAATGCAAGCGTTAGTAATATTAAAAACAGAGTGTAGTACATATCAAAACCACTAAGTGCGGCAATAATAAAAACAGGCAGCGCGCTACAAAGTGAGCAAATTAACACAACCTTTTGGCTTAGGGTAAAGTGGCTAATAATGTTTGGCATTAATAATCAATACCCATTTTTTGTAATCGCCTGTAAAGTGCTTGTCGGCTTAAACCAAATTCACGGGCCACTTTGGCTATAACACCTTGATGAGCGCGCATTGCGTGTTCTATTTCCTGTTTGGTCGGCTCTGCTTTTGCTTCTTGTTGAGCAGTAACCGATGACGAAAGTGCAAAGTCATCGACTGTAAGCGCACCTGTTGGTTTTAGTACCGCTACACGTTTACAAGCATTTTCTAGCTCTCGAACGTTACCCGGCCATTTGTACTGTTGGAGTGCTTGCTCTGTGTTTATAGTCAGCTCTCGGTGAGGTAAAAAATGGCTAATAAGTGCTAAAACATCATCTTGCCTTTCGCTTAGGGCAGGCACATTGAGCTCAATTACATTAAGGCGATAATATAAGTCTTCCCTAAATCGACCTTGTTGAATTGCTTGTAGTAAGTTTTCGTTAGTGGCCGATATAACCCGCACATTTACCTTTCGTGTTTGTGTTGAGCCTAAACGTTCAAACTCGCCGGTTTGTAGTACGCGTAGTAATTTTATTTGTCCTGAAAGTGGTAAATTACCAATTTCATCTAAAAATAACGTACCGCCATCAGCTGCTTCAAATCGACCAATACGTTGTTTGGTTATCCCCGTGTATGCGCCAGCTTCAGCGCCAAAAAGTTCGGCCTCTATAAGTTCTTGCGGTAGTGCACCGGCGTTTACCTTAATAAAAGGTTGCGATACAAGTGGGGAGTTTCTTTGAATAATATGCGCAATACACTCTTTGCCACTACCATTAGGGCCTGTAATTAATGCAGATATATCAGATTTAGCCACTTGAAGCGCCATAGTAACCAGTCGTTCCATAGCCGTGCTTTTAAATATTAGCCCGGCAAGGTCTGCGCTTTTAAATGTACCTTCACGCTCTTGTTGATGGCGATTATGTGTAGCAACTGTTTTTTTAGCACTGCCTAGCTCTATTAAGTTACTGATACAAACGAGTAGTTTTGCATCATCCCAGGGTTTCGGTAAGTAATCAGCAGCACCGGCTTTTACAAACTCAATGGCGGTGGCAAGTTCGGTCCAAGCTGTAATAAGTATAATAGGTAGGTGTGGGTTTATTTCTCGTAGTTCATAAAACAACGTTTTACCTTCTTCGCCAGAGGTGGTGTCACTGGTAAAGTTCATGTCTTGAATTACAAGCTCAATTCGTTGATAGCGAACTATTTGCAGAGCATCAAACGGGTTTGTGGCTGTGACTACCGAAAAATCGTGGATCTCGAGCAACAATGAAAGTGCGTCGAGTACTGCTTGGTTATCATCAACAATGAGTATTTTATCAGTCATAGGTTATTTTTATAATTTTTTAATGTCTACACTGCCTTACTAAGCAGTGTAGCATAGTGATTTACATATTATTAAATAGTGCGAGTTGCGATACTGGGCGAAATATTGGCAGCGCGTTTAGCCGGCGCTAATACTGCAAGTAAACTCATTAAAAATACGGCAATGGCGGTAACGGCTATATAACTTGGCGGTAGTGCGGCTACAGAAAAATACTGCATTAACATTTTCCCAAGTAGTATTGCTGTTACTACACCTAAGGCTAAACCTAGGCTACAAATTAATGCATTTTCTACTAAAAAGTAGCTAACAATAGCTGACTTTCTTGCGCCAAGTGCTCTGCGTGTACCAATTTGCTTAGTACGTTTGCTAATATTAAATAAGGTTAAGCCAAAAATACCGAGAGCGGTTATAAGCACTAAAATAGTGATTAATACTATGAGCATGCGCATCATAAGGCGATCTTGAGCGGTATACTCATTTTTTAATTCATCAAGCCCTTTAATGTTGTTAATAACGCGTTTGCTGTAATTTTCGAGCATGGCATTTTCTATTTCTTTCATTACAGCTGCTCGCTGACCAGGCTTAGTACGAACGGCAACTTGTGCATAACTTGCTGCTTTAATATAAGGAATAAACGCAAGATTATCGGGTTTACTGTCTTTGAGCCACGGGCCTTTCATGTTTCCGATCACGCCAATAATTTTAAGTGGTAGGTCGCCAAAATAAACTATTTTCCCTAAACCATCTCCATCAGGGTAGAGCTCATCAAGTAAGGCTTTAGTGACTATAGTGACGTTGGTGCGCTTTTGTGTAATTTCGTTTGTAACGAGTACTTCATCTTCGGTAAAGTTTCGCCCTGCAATTAAGTTAACGCCGTAGGTATTAATTGCGTGGTCATCTATAAAAAAATAAGCGGTCCTGACACTTAGACCTTCTTGTGGAGCAGGTTTTAAATTAAAGCTCGAAGCGCTGCCACTCCCTGATAGTGGAATACTACTGCTTAATGCGGCATCGACCACGCCTGGCATTTTTCTAAGCATGCTTTCATCAAGCTCAAACTGCTGACTTAAGTTAATATCAGTACCAAAGGTCATTACATTAAACTTAAATATATCTTGTTCAGGGTAGCCCGTTTCTTGGTTTAAATAGCTAATTCTGTCTTGAATGATAAATGCAGCATTACTGACTATTGCCGTTGTGATTGCAATTTGAATTAGCAGTAATACAGCGCCCACCTTTGAGCGGCATAAGGCGTTGAATATAGGTTTTATTTCTAACATTGTGACATTCCTTATTGGCTCTTAAGATAAATAGCAGGATTGGTTTTACACACTAGCCAAGCTGGGTACAAACCAGCCAAAATGCAGGTTATAATTGCAATCAATGGGGCGCTCAATAGCATGGTTAAATCCATTGTCGCTAAGTTTTCATAGTAGTCGTAGCTTTGCCCTACGCCCATTAAGCCAAGTTGTGCTAGTACAATTCCTAGCATGCCACCTATAAAGCCAAGCATGGCGACCTCAACTAAGTGCTGTAAAAATATTTGCCTTTTACTAGCACCTAATGCGCGTCTTACACCTACTTCTGGCGCTCTGCGTAAAAACTTAGCTAAAAGTAAACCTAAAATATTGGCTAAGCAGACACCTAAGAACATAAAGCTCAGGCCCACTAAAATTTTATTGTCTTCGGTGACGACGTTGTTGTATTGCATCCATTGGTTTACATCGCGAAGTTTATACTCAAGTTCTTTACGATTAAATCGACCACGTTTTTGTTGTTCTTGCATATAGGCTAATAAGTAATTTTGATAGGCTTGTTTTTGTTCAAGCGTATTTAGCTCTGCCCAAAACTGGATCCATACTTGCTCAGATTGCAGTTTATCTGCAAAGGTTGGTGTGTTTTCGTGTTTCCATCCATTGCTATTGCCCCAACTTACGAGCTCTTTTGCCTTTATTAAGCTAAAGGGCATAAATAACTCTTCTACTTGATTAAATGCACCGTTATTTAAATCATAATATTTAATATTGAGAGGCCAATGGTTAATAACACCAACTACTTGATAGCTTGCATCATCTAAGTAAATCAGCTTGCCGACAGAGTTTTTTCCTGCAAATAGTTTCTCGTTTATCTCTTGGGTAATAACAACCACAGGTGCAGCTGAGTCTTCTTGCTCTTTGCTCCAAGCTCCACCGTACAAAAATGACAAATTAAAAATGCTAAAAAAGTCAGGCGTTGTCATGCGAGCATTACCTATAAAAGGTTTTATTTTGTCGGAGTCTAAATAAGCTGAAAAGCCGGTACGCATCATAGCCACTTTTTTCTCTGACGTGGGTGCGTTTAATAAGTTATCTGCATCTTGATAGGTCAGTTGCAGTGGCATGTTATCTTCTGTCCACCACGTACTACCATCGTCCATTGTTTGTAATTGCACACTGTAAAGTTGGCTGCTTTTTTCTGGGATAGGATCGGCCGACATCATATGATAAACACTAAGGCTGGTCATTGTTATGCCTATACCTATCGCAATGGCAAGTACCATTAAAAAGCTAACCAGTGGGGTGCGCTTGAAGCTGCGCCAACTTAAATCTAAATAATGAATAAACATTAGTTAAACCCCCGATGCTGTTTTTATAGTTTGCGCGCCCTGATAAAGCGTAAAGTCGGCAAGCTGCCCATCAACTACTTGAATATTACGCGGAGCACGGCGGGCTAATTCGCTATCATGCGTTACCATTACAATAGTGGCACCGTCGCGATTGATTTGTTCAAGTAACTCCATAACTTGGCGAGCCATTAAGCTGTCAAGGTTACCTGTTGGCTCATCGGCAAGTAAAAAACGAGGTTCACCAGCAAGCGCACGGGCTATTGCCACACGTTGTTGCTGGCCACCAGAGAGTTGTTGAGGTAAGTGTTTAGCGCGAGATGCTAAACCAACTTGTTCAAGGCATTGCTCAATTCGACGTTTTCGCTCATTTGCTTTAATCCCTCTGTAGCGAAGAGGAACTTCTATGTTTTCATATAAATTTAAATCGCGGATCAAATTAAAACCTTGGAATATAAAGCCAATTTTTTGATTACGTAAATCAGCACGTTGGTTATCGTTTAGGCTGCTAACATTAACGCCATCCAACAGGTATTCACCTTCGTTAAAAGGCTCGAGCATACCTGCAATATTTAAAAAGGTTGTTTTTCCTGAGCCGCTAGGACCGGTAACAGCAATAAATTCGCCTTCGTTTACTTGCAGATTAAAATCTCGAAGCGCATGGGTTTGTACCATTTCTGTTTGGTATACTTTACTTACATTGTTCATTTGTAACATGATTGTTCCTAATTATTTTTAGCGTTGGTTGAGAACGTCTGTTTAATTTAATAAAATCGTGTTGGCTTGCTTAAAGTCGCTGTAGCTTGAAATAATAATTTCATCGTTTTCTTTTAGTCCGCTTAAAAGCTCAACCGCATTAATGCTGGTGGCGCCTATTGTAATAGATATACGCTTTGCGATATTGCCATCGACTTTATAAGCTATAATTCCGCCTTGCTGCATAAATGCACCACGCTTTACTTGCATTACACCTTCTCGGTTGTCGAGTAAAATACGTGCAGTTAAGCGTTGGTTCTGACGAATGTTGTTAGTAACACCTTTAAACCGGACGCGTGCGGTTACTTCACGATTATTAACTTCTGGTGATATGGCGGATAAATTCCCCATCACTGTTTCATTGCCTAACTTAAGCTCTACTTCCATACCGAGTCCTAATTCGTTTGCGTAACTTTCAGGAACTTGGAGTTCGGCTTCAAAATTACTTAAGTCGACGAGAGTCATAAGAGGTTGGCTTTGCGTCACAGCGGCTTTTTGTTGCACTAATAGGTTACCCACGATCCCAGTAACGGTAGCCTTAATAGATAGGTTGCTTACTTTTCGGATTAAGTCATCAACAATAAGTTGTTGGCGGGTCACATCACTTTTAGCAGCTTGTAGTTCAAAAGCGAGCGTGTCTTTGGCAAGCAATACCTCTTGCTGCGCATGCTTATAGGAGAGCTTAGCTCGGGATAATTCATCAACTGCTTTTTCTAGATCAATTTGGCTAATTAAGTGCTTTTGTATTGATAACTGTGCGCGACGATTTTCGCGCTCAGCGGCGTTAAGCTCAACTTGTGCCATATCGAGTGTTTTATTTAAGGTGAGTGTTTGGCGTCTTGCTTGCAAATGTTGCCTTTGCTGTTCGCCTTCAAGTCTTTTAAGTACAGACTCCTGTTGCTTCAATTCATTAGTTAACTCAGGGCTTTGCAGCAGGGCAAGTGTGTCGCCTTGCTTTACTGTATCGCCGGCCTTTACTTTTAAATCTATAAACCCCCGTTCTGGACTGTAGATTTTAGGAGCATTAGCAGCAACAATTTTACCACTGGCGGCAATGTCTCGAATGAGCGCCTTAACATGTACTTTTGCAATCTGTACTTTTGAGCGGCTAATAGAGCTTTTAGCGCTATGGCTCGTTAAAAAAATATAAGCAATTGCAGAGACCACAATGAAAACAATCGCAGTGATTATCGCGTATTTTTTATAGCTTATAGGTGCCTTTACTTGTACGTCTTGTGCGCTGGTATCTTTAATCATTTAATTTCCCCTAAATTGCTTTTATGTATTTTTCGCACAGCAGTAATAAAGCTGCTGTGCAAATAGCGGCAATAGGAGAGAGTAAAAATAAGCTTAGAGTAAACATAGTAATTCCAATTAGCGATTATATGTAAAGCTATACGATTAATATGCCAACTATTATCACATTGATATTAAAGTGCTTTTTATTTTTTGTTCATGAAAATGATGTCCGCATCGGACACCGCTTTAAATAAAAATTCACTATTAATGTACAAAAAATGACATGAACTTTCATAACTATACTAATGAGCAGCAATAATCGGGGATGTTAAGCCATTAAAGTAATGAAATACCATAAAACTATCTAAATGTTAACTGAATAGCCCTTCATTTGTTGAATACTTATTCACTTTTACTCTCCTTTACGTTTACGTAAGCTGCACCTTTGGGTGCTTGTGTTTTTTACAATATGTTAAACTTGACACCAGTGTCATGAAAAAATAGTGGTTAAAATAACGCTAAATGTTAAAAATAATGATAAAAAGAAATCTTGCTATGAAGTGAGAAATATTCAAGAATGTGAATATGTATTCAAAGTGCTATTGACTCTATTTAAGATAGAGGCTAGTTTTGTCCGTCTGTTAGCAAATCGTCGAGCAGTTCATCCACGCTAACAGTGCAGCAAGGGGAGGGGTCTATGTTATACGACTCAAAGTTAGAAAAAGAAAATTGTGGCTTTGGCTTAATAGCCCAAGTTAATGGTCAAGCTAGTCATAGGCTTATTCGTACTGCTATTACGGGGCTTGATCGCATGCAGCACCGTGGCGGTATATCTGCCGATGGTAAAACAGGTGATGGCTGTGGTTTATTATTACAAAAACCAGATAGCTTTTTCCGTGCAATTGCCAGTGAACATAATTGGCACTTAGGCAAAAACTACGCAGTGGGTATGATATTTTTAAATTCAGACCCTGTTTTAGCACAAGCTGCAAAACAAATACTTAGCGAAGAATTAGAAAAAGAAACGCTAAATATTTTAGGTTGGCGTGTTGTACCAACCGACCCATCTATGTTGGGTCCTATTGCTGTACAGCAATTACCAGGTTTTGAACAAATTTTTGTTAGCGCGCCAGAAGGTTGGCGTTCTAAAGACTTAGAGCGTCGCTTGTATGTAGCACGCCGCCGCGCTGAAAAGCGCATTGTTGATGATGAAGCTTTCTATATCGCAAGTCTATCTGGTTTGGTAACTATCTATAAAGGCTTAATGATGCCTGCGGATTTACCTAATTTTTACCTAGATTTAGCTGATATTCGTATGACGAGTGCGATTTGTGTTTTCCATCAGCGCTTTTCTACTAATACTCAGCCGCGTTGGCCTTTAGCTCAACCTTTCCGCTATTTAGCACACAATGGTGAAATTAATACTATTGAAGGTAACCGCCAGTGGGCACGCGCACGTTCTTATAAATTTGCGTCACCGCTTATTCCTGATTTACAAAGCGCAGCGCCGTTTGTAAACGAAACCGGTTCTGATTCATCAAGCCTAGATAATATGCTTGAGCTATTTTTAGCTGGCGGCATGGATTTATTCCGCGCTATGCGTATGCTCGTGCCGCCTGCATGGCAGAAAAACCGTGCAATGGACGACGATTTACGTGCATTTTACGACTTTAACTCTATGCATATGGAACCATGGGATGGCCCGGCAGGTATTGTTATGTCGGATGGCCGTTTTGCGGCGTGTAACCTTGACCGTAATGGACTACGCCCAGCACGTTATGTAATTACACAAGATGGTTTTATTACGCTTGCATCAGAAGTGGGTATTTGGGATTACACTGCCGATGAAGTGGTTGAAAAAGGCCGTGTTGGTCCAGGTGAATTATTAGTTATTGATACTAAACTTGGCAAAATCTGGCACTCGGATGAAATCGATCAAGATTTAAAGTCTCGCCATCCTTACAAGTCATGGCTTGAGGAGAACGTTAAACGTTTAGTTCCATTTGAAGAACTTACCGAGCAAGACGCTGGTAATCGCTCATTTGATGACGAAACGCTAGCTAAATATCAAAAAATGTTTGGTTATACCAACGAAGAGCTTGATAGCGTTATTCGTGTAATGGGTGAAAACGGCCAAGAAGCGACAGGCTCAATGGGTGATGACACGCCATTTGCTGTGCTTAGTGAAGGGCATCGTTCACTTTATGATTACTTCCGCCAAAAATTTGCGCAAGTAACAAATCCACCTATCGATCCACTACGTGAAAACCATGTAATGTCGCTTGCAACCTGTATTGGTAGTGAGCAAAACGTATTTAACGAAACAACGGGCCACGCTAAGCGCCTACAGTTTGATACACCAATTTTAATGTACGCAGACATGCAGCAGCTATTAAATGCTGATGAAGCGCACTACAGCTACTGTAAAATTGATATTACCTATACAGTTGAAGAGGGTTTAGAAAACGCGGTTACGCGTATTTGTGACCAAGCACAAGAAAAAGCAGCTGCGGGCTGTATCATGCTTATTTTAACTGACCGTAACTTTGATGAAATAAATTTACCAATTCCAGCAGCTATGGCTGTAGGTGCGGTACAAAAACGCTTAGTTGATAACAACTTGCGCTGTGAATCAAATATTATCATTGAAACTGGCAGCGTGCGAGATGCGCACCAGTTTGCTGTGCTATTAGGTTTTGGTGCTACGGCAATTTATCCATACCTTGCGTATGAATCGTTAGTTGCGATGAGCGACAGCAAAATTATTGATAAGTCGTATTGCGAAGTGACCCTTGCTTATCGTAAAGCCATTAATAAAGGCTTATACAAAATTATGTCTAAAATGGGCATAAGTACGGTTGCATCATATCGCTGCTCAATGTTGTTTGAAGCGGTTGGTTTATCTGACGCTATTGTACAAATGTGCTTTAAAGGTGTGGCAAGTCGCATACAGGGCGCATGCTTTACCGACTTTGATGACGATCAGCAAAGCTTACACAAACTCGCTCTAAGTAAGCGTAAATTATTAAGCCACGGCGGCTTGTTTAAGTACGTACATGGCGGCGAGTATCATGCTTATAATCCTGATGTAATCCAAACCCTGCAAAAAGCAGTTCGTTCTGGTGAATATAGTGATTACAGTGAATATGCAAAACTTGTTAATACGCGTCCTATTGCCACTTTACGTGACATGCTTGCGCTTAAAATTCCAGAGCAAGGCATTAGCATCGATGATGTAGAGCCTGCAGAAAACCTATACAAGCGTTTCGATTCAGCAGCAATGAGTATTGGTGCATTATCGCCAGAAGCGCATGAGGCTCTAGCAATTGCAATGAACCGCTTAGGTGGTTGTTCAAACTCGGGTGAAGGCGGTGAAGATAAGCTGCGTTATGGTACCGAGAAAAACTCGCGTATTAAGCAAGTCGCTTCAGGTCGATTTGGCGTAACGCCGCATTACTTACGCAGTGCTGACGTTATTCAAATTAAAGTAGCGCAAGGTGCAAAACCAGGCGAAGGCGGTCAATTACCGGGTGAAAAAGTAACCCCATATATTGCTAAGCTTCGTTATTCGGTTCCAGGTGTTACGTTAATTTCGCCACCACCACATCACGATATTTACTCAATTGAAGATTTAGCGCAGCTAATTTTCGATTTAAAACAAGTAAACCCTAAAGCACTAATTTCTGTGAAACTGGTTTCAGAACCAGGCGTAGGAACCATTGCGACAGGTGTTGCTAAAGCGTATGCCGATTTAATTACTATTTCTGGCTACGATGGCGGTACAGGCGCAAGCCCACTTACTTCAGTTAAATATGCAGGTAGCCCATGGGAGCTAGGACTTGCTGAAACGCAGCAAGCCCTTGTTGAAAATGGACTGCGTCATCGCATTCGCTTGCAAACAGATGGTGGCTTAAAAACAGGTTTAGATATAATTAAAGCGGCAATTTTAGGTGCAGAAAGCTTTGGCTTTGGTACTGGTCCAATGGTTGCGCTTGGTTGCAAATACTTACGAATTTGCCATTTAAACAACTGTGCGACAGGTGTTGCAACACAAGACGAAACACTTCGTCAAAAGCATTACCACGGCTTACCAGAAATGGCGATGAACTACTTTAAATTTATAGCGCAAGAAGCACGTGAAATCATGGCAAGCTTAGGTGTTGTAAACTTAACTGATTTAATCGGTCGTTTAGATTTGCTTGAAGCAATTGAAGGCAAAACAGCAAAACAGAAGAAAATTGATTTATCTTCCGTAATTGCTCAGCCTAATAACCCAACAGGTGAAACACTTTATTGTAGTGCGCCTAATAGCTCACATTATTTAGGAAAACTTAATGAGAGCCTACTTGCTAAGGCGCAAGAAGCAATTGATGCTTCAAGCGGTATTTCACTAGTAAGTCGTATTTGTAATACGGACAGATCGGTAGGTGCAATGCTTTCTGGCTATATTGCCGATAAATATGGCAACCAAGGAATGGCGGCAGATCCTGTAGCAATTGAGCTACACGGTACTGCGGGTCAATCATTTGGTGTGTGGAATGCCGGTGGCCTTGAAATGACACTGGTTGGCGATGCAAACGATTACGTAGGTAAAGGCATGGCGGGTGGCAAGTTAGTTATTCGTCCACCACTTGGCTCGTCGTTCGAAAGTCACAAAGCCACAATTGCAGGCAACACATGTTTATACGGTGCAACAGGCGGCAAACTATTTGCTGCAGGTTGTGCAGGCGAGCGTTTTGCAGTTCGTAACTCAGGTGTGCAAGCGGTTGTTGAAGGTGTAGGTGACAACTGTTGTGAATACATGACCGGTGGCGTTGTATGTGTACTGGGTAATGTAGGCGTTAACTTTGGCGCGGGTATGACAGGTGGTTTTGCTTATATTTTAGATGAGCGAAATGATTTTGAAAAACGCATTAATCCAGAGCTTGTCGAAATAGTAACACTAGACGAATTAACGTCGCATCAAGAACATTTACGCGGCTTAATTGCTGAGCATTTAGAGCTTACGGGTTCGTGCAGAGCAGAAAGTATTTTGGCTAACTTTGAATTGTACTTACCGATGTTCAAATTAGTAAAACCAATATCAAGTGACTTAAAAAGTTTACTCGGGCATCGCGCTCGCAGTAGTGCCGAACTACGTGTTCAGGCGCAATAAGGGGGCAGTATGAGCGAAAATGTATATCAATTTATAGACGTGCAGCGTGTAGACCCACGCAAAAAACCAATCTCGTCACGTAAAAAATCTTTCGTAGAAATTTACGAACCCTTTTCAGAGAATCAGGTTAACTCACAAGCTGACCGTTGTTTAGATTGTGGTAACCCATACTGTGAGTGGAAATGTCCAGTACATAACTACATTCCACAATGGTTAAAGTTAATACGCACGGGCCGTATTATAGAGGCGGCTGAGCTTTCTCATCGTACAAATAGCTTACCAGAGGTTTGTGGGCGTGTTTGCCCACAAGACCGCTTGTGTGAAGGCTCGTGTACGCTCGATGAAGAGTTTGGTGCTGTTACAATTGGTAATATTGAAAAATACATTACTGATGAGGCATTTAAAATGGGCTGGAAGCCTGATATGTCTTATGTAACATGGACTGACAAAAAAGTAGCCATTATTGGTGCGGGCCCTGCAGGTTTAGGGTGTGCTGATATTTTAGTGCGAAATGGAGTTAAACCAGTAGTGTTTGATCGTCACCCAGAAATAGGTGGACTACTCACATTTGGTATTCCTTCTTTTAAACTTGAAAAATCAGTAATGCAAAAGCGCCGTGAAATTTTCACTGAAATGGGCGTAGAATTTAAGTTAAATGTTGAAGTAGGTGTTGATATTGCACTTGATCAAATTTTAGCTGATTACGACGCTGTGTTTTTAGGGGTTGGTACGTATCAGAGTATGCGTGCAGGTCTTGAAAATGAAGATGCATCGGGTGTTCACGATGCATTGCCGTTTTTGATTGGTAACACGAACCGTGTAATGGGCTACGACGAGACAAAACAACCGTGTATTGATATGGCTAATCAAAAAGTAGTTGTACTTGGCGGTGGTGATACAGCGATGGACTGTGTGCGTACGTCTATTCGACAAAATGCTGCAAAAGTAACGTGTGCTTATCGTCGTGATAAAGAAAATATGCCAGGCTCTAAACGTGAAGTTAAAAATGCGAAAGAAGAAGGCGTTATATTTACGTATAACGTTCAGCCTAAAGGCATTGTACTGAACGATAAAGGTAAAGTGACCGGCGTTAAAATGGTTAAAACTAAATTAGGTGAACCTGACGCAAAAGGCAGAAGCCGTGCTGAAGAAGTACCTGGTTCAGAACATGTTATTGAAGCAGATCAAGTTATTATGGCGTTTGGTTTCCAGCCTCACAAAATGGATTGGTTAGAAAAATACGATGTAGAAATAAACAACTGGGGCGGTATTAACGCACCAGAACAAAGTGAGTTTACACATCAAACGACTAACCCTAAAATATTTGCTGGTGGCGATATTGTGCGTGGTTCAGATTTAGTGGTAACCGCTATTTTTGAAGGACGTAATGCTGCAGAAGGTATTATGGATTATTTAAAAGTCTAGGGCGTGTTGATCTTTGTGGTATGAAAAACAAACAGCATGAAGATAAGGTATAATTGAATTCGCCAGAAAACTTTACACCGAACCTACATGCCAAGATTAATGTTAACAGACGGGACATGGAAT
>NZ_JACGWD010000067.1:0-25832 GCF_014077565.1 Pseudoalteromonas sp. 5Ae-yellow | reverse complement strand
TGGCTTGCTTTATCAGCGTTTAGGAAATAAGTTGATAAAATGTGAAGGGTACAGGAGCCGTATACGAGGTCCGTACGTACGGTTCTGTGAGAGGGATGAGGCATAAGCCTCACCCTACTCGATGTTTACAGCGCTTCTAAATTATTAAGGTAGTAGGTTGCTTGTTGCAGCGTTTGTTCTTGGAGTGTTTTTTCTTGTTTATCCCAGTTTTTATATACCATACCAATACGTGGGTTCTTTTCTAGCTTGTTTCTGTGTTTATTCATGAAATGCCAGTACAGGCTATTTAGCGGGCAAGCTTTATCACCTACTTTTTGTTTAACATCGTACTGACAGCTTTTGCAGTAATCGCTCATCTTATTAATGTAGTTACCGCTTGCAGCATAAGGTTTAGTCGCAATTATTCCATCATCGGCAAACTGGCTCATTCCTCGGGTGTTGGGCATCTCTACCCACTCTATGGCATCGATATAAACACCTAGGTACCAGTTATCTACGTCATCAGGGTTTATTCCTGTAAGCATGCAAAAGTTTCCAATAACCATTAGGCGTTGAATATGGTGGGCATAAGCGGTTTCAAGGCTTTGTTTTAATGAGTGGCTTAGGCAATTCATTTTTGTTGAGCTGTGCCAAAAATAAGATGGTAGTGTGTTTTTGGCTTGTAGTTGATTTTTAACAGCGTAGTCGGGCATGTTAATCCAATAAATGGCACGTACATATTCTCTCCAACCTAATATTTGCCTAGTAAAGCCCTCTACTTGCGAGAGGGATATTTCACTGGGTCTTTGTTCGTATTCTCTTATTACACGTTTGATTACATATAACGGGTGGAGTATTTTTGCGTTTAGGGCAAACGATAATCGGCTATGGTACAAGCTGGTATTATTTTTACTTTGATCTGTCATCGCATCTTGAAAGTGACCAAAGCAACTAAGTAAATGCTCGCAAAAGTATTCGAGAGATTCAATGGCTTGTTTACGCGTTGTTGGCCACTCTAGTTTCTGATCGGCTATTTCGCCAAAGTAAACGATCTTGTGCTTATTTAAGCGAGAAATGATGCTCTTGACATTATTATTGAATAGCTTAGGTTTTGGTATACACGCTAAGTCAGCTTTGGAAAATTTATTACGATTATTACTGTCAAAATTCCATTTGCCACCGGTTGGCTTAGTATCATCAACTAATATATTAAACTGCTTACGCATAGCACGATAGAAGTGCTCCATTGTCACATGCTTGTTTTTTGTAAAGCGTGTTTTTATATCGGTGAACGGTAATAAAAAATGTTCAGTATCTGTGGCAATTACATCAAATGAGCCATCACTTTTAAACTTAGCTAATTGGGACTTAAGCCTAAACTCATCAGGGTATTGATATTCAATAGTTTCGCATTGGTATTTATCGGAAATTCGCTTGAGTAATTCAATTAAGTCTTTGTCGTCAGCGGTATCGTCAAGTGTTAAATGCAAAACATCAAAACCTGCCGTTTTTAATGCAGTTGCAAAGTTTTCCATAGCATTAAAAAAAGCACACAGTTTTTGAATGTGATGCTTAACGTAGTCGGTTTCTTGTTTTAGTTCTGCGATCAGATAAAGCGTGTCGTCGTCTTTTTGTTTGTACCATGAATGAGATGGGTTTAACTGATCACCTAGTATTAGTCTGAGTGTTTTGTGATTGGTCATAGTAAAGCCAAATTTTTTTATACGGACGTATTTAATTAAACGATCGTTTTACTATTTAACTACGAATGAATAGAGTAAAAAGGCTTAACCGATTATCAAGGCAATAAAGGCGTGTTGGACCATGGTGTGAAAATGAGTTTAATTAAGGAGGAGGTTACGTAAGTTAAATTGCCACCCCTAAAAATTGTATATTTAAATTTTATTACTTTGCTCTTGCTGCATTTTTTGTTGTAACGAAACCACATTAGATACTTTAAATAAAACATTGCCGGCAAAGCTTTCAAAATATCTAAGCGCTTTTTTCCAAGCGAGCTGACTCTCAGTATTAAAATGCTTACCAAGGTGCTCTTCAAGGGTTTCGTAAAAAGCGTTAGATAAAAGGGCAATGTCACTGTGTGAAGCGCCGCTTTTTTTTAGATACATTAAATGGTGAGCTAAAAAAGGAGCTACCGATGCTGGTTTATCTAAATGTTTAACAATTCGTTCTAACACGCAAAAGAGGGTAAAGCTCTTTTCGTTAAACTGTAAGGCCGTCGGGTAATTCATCTCAATACTAGATTGGGCTAATTTACTATGAAACTTAGCCGTAAACGCATGAAAGTTAGGCTTAATAATTGTTAAGTTATTTAATAATGCTGATTGTTGTTGATTCATTTTTATCTCGTTGCAGTGAGTAATAACTATTATTATCAAGTAGGAATAAAGTTGATTATAGCGGGCAGTTCAAATTCTGCACGTTTTTTTAGTGTGAAAGTATGGCTTTTTGTTATATCTATTTACTTTCTGGTAATTAGTGAGCCTTTAAAACGTATTTTAAGAGTTATTAAACTTCAGTTTATCTGATTTTTATCCTGAAATAATAAGCTCCTACATTTTATGACTCAAGTATGGGAATTTTATAAAGTTGGCTGATTACTTATGTTACTTACATATACATTAAATTAGCATCTTGACGAATTGCAAATTTTATAAACTAATTGCGTATTATAGTTGCTAATTATCCTGTACATCCTTATAATAGCGGCCATTGTTTAGCGTGTTGTATAACAGCTAACAGCGATATTAAATTTAAGGTTTGATATCTATTGGCGCGGGATGGAGCAGTCTGGTAGCTCGTCGGGCTCATAACCCGAAGGTCGTCGGTTCAAATCCGGCTCCCGCAACCAATTCTACTAGTAGGTATTACCTTACTAATTTATATCGCGCATTCTAAGTAATGCGCGTTTTGCGTTTTAGGCTATGTAGTTTAATTAGGTCAGTTTACTGACTCGCAACCAAGCTTGGCCCTAGGCCACACAGTTTTATGCTTTATTGGTGTGACGCCCCGCTTGGTTCGGGGCGTTGTTGTATCTGCACCTTATGATTTGTGGCAATTGTCATCAAATTAAAATTTAAACTCAGTATTTTAGGGCTATAAGCCCTTTTTTTGTTTGTATGGAGGATTTTCGTGACAAAACTTGAACAAGATTTAGTAACCATGTTAACGCCTGCGGTAGAAATGTTAGGCTTTGAGTTGCATGGTCTTGAATTTGTGCAAGCGGGTCGCCATTCTACCTTAAGAGTATATATTGCTCATGAGGATGGGATCTCAGTTGATAACTGTGCGGATGCCAGTCGCCAAATTAGTGCGATTTTAGACGTCGAAGACCCAATTACAAATGAATATGATTTGGAAGTATCGTCTCCTGGTGTTGATCGTCTATTATTCAAACAAGATCACTACGAGCAGGCGCAAGGAGAGGAAGTACGCGTGCGTACTAAACTTCCACAGGATGGTCGTCGTAATTTTAAAGGCGACTTAGTAGCAGTTAGCAGCGATATGATCACACTATCTAGCGATGGTGCAGAGCATCTGATCATGCTTAGTAACATCGAACGTGCGAATTTAATCGCGAAGTTTTAAATTCGAGTGCGAAGGAATAGGGCAAGCGAGGCATTACCCATGGCAAAAGAGATATTATTGGTTGCTGAAGCCGTTTCCAATGAGAAAGCGGTTCCAAAAGAAAAGATTTTTGAAGCTCTAGAGTTCGCTCTAGCGACAGCGACAAAGAAAAAACACGATGGCGAAATTGAAGTACGTGTAGCAATTGACCGTAAAACCGGTGATTACGATACGTTCCGTCGCTGGCAAATTGCCGCTGTATTAGAAGATGGTTCTTTAGAGAACCCATACAGCGAAATCACTCTAGAAGCAGCACAGGTTGAAGAACCTGATTTGCAAATGGGTGATTATGTTGAAGAGCAAATCGACTCAATCAAATTTGACCGTATTACAACACAAATGGCTAAGCAAGTTATCGTACAAAAAGTACGTGAAGCTGAGCGCGCTTTAGTTGTTGAAGCATACAAAGATCAAGAAGGCGAGCTGGTAACGGGTGTTGTTAAAAAAGCAACTCGCGATGCAATCGTACTTGATTTAGGTAACAACGCAGAAGCGGTAATTTACCGTGATGACATGTTGCCACGTGAAAACTTCCGCCCGGGTGATCGAATCCGTGGTCTTTTATATGAAGTTAAACCTGAAGCACGCGGTGCACAATTATTTGTAACGCGCTCTAAACCTGAAATGCTAATGGAATTATTCCGCATTGAGGTGCCAGAAATTGGCGAAGAGATGATTGAGTTACGTGCAGCTGCACGTGATCCAGGTTCACGCGCTAAAATTGCTGTTAAATCTAACGACAAACGCATTGATCCAATTGGTGCATGTGTTGGTATGCGTGGCGCACGAGTTCAAGCTGTATCGTCTGAGCTTGGTGGTGAACGTGTTGATATCGTACTTTACGATGACAACCCAGCACAATTTGTTATCAATGCAATGGCGCCAGCAGAAGTTGCTTCAATCGTAATGGATGAAGACACTCACTCAATGGATATCGCTGTAGAAGCCGATAACCTAGCACAAGCAATTGGTCGTAATGGTCAGAATGTTCGTTTAGCAAGCCAATTAACTGGCTGGGAACTAAACGTAATGACTGTTGAAGACATGCGTACCAAAAATGAAGCTGAATCTGATAAGTTACTTAACTTATTCACTGAAAATTTAGATATAGATGATGAGTTTGCATCATTACTTATTAACGAAGGTTTCTCGACACTTGAAGAAGTGGCGTATGTACCTGCGTCTGAATTTTTAGAAATTGATGGTCTTGATGAAGAGACTGTAGATTTATTGCGTTCACGCGCAAAAGATGCATTGACAACTAAAGCACTTAAAACGGAAGAAAGCTTAGATGGCGCAGAGCCAGCTGAAGACTTACTTGCGCTTGAAGGCTTAGAGCGTCACTTAGCATTTGTTATGGCAAGCAAAGGTGTTGTTACACTTGAAGACTTGGCAGAGCAAGGTATTGACGAATTAGTTGATATCACAGAACTTTCATCTGAAAAAGCGGGTGAACTGATTATGGCTGCACGAAACATTTGTTGGTTTGCAGACGAGTAATTTATTAACGGAGGTATTACACACTATGGCAGAAGTAAATGTTGAAAAACTAGCCGGCGATATAGGTACAACTGTTGATAAATTGCTACAGCAGTTTTCACAAGCAGGTATCACTAAGCAAGCAACTGATAACGTAACAGAAGCTGAAAAAGCAACGTTACTTGATCATTTAAGCAAGCATCATGGTGGTACAGGTTCAGATGGCCCAGCGCGTATGACTTTACAACGTAAGAGCAAAAGCACATTAAGTGTGACTGGTTCTACGGGTAAAGCTAAAGATGTTCAAGTTGAAGTTCGTAAAACACGTACCTACGTGAAGAAAAGCGCAATGGAGCAAGAACAAGAGCAAGCACGCTTAGCCGCTGAAGAAAAAGCCCGTCTTGAACAGCAACAAAAAGCTGAACAAGAAGCCGCAGAATTAAAAGCGAAACAAGAGGCAGAACGTAAAGCGAAAGAAGAAGCTGACCGTAAAGCCAAAGAAGAAGCTAAACGCAAAGCTGATGCAGAGCGTAAAGCGAAACAAAAGCAGATGACCCCAGAGCAAAGTGCTAAGTCTGAGAAAGATCGCATAGAAGCTGAGCGTCTGCAAAAAGAAGCAGAAGAGGCCGCATTGAAGAAAGCTGAAGAAGAAGCGAAACGTCAAGCAGAAGAGGCAAGAAAGCTAGCTGAAGAGAATTCAGCACGCTGGAAGAAAGAAGAAGAAGAACGTAAGAAACGCGAAGAAACAGCGGATCACCATCTTACGACTTCAACTTATGCACGTGAAGCAGAAGATGTTGCCGATGCTCGTGATGAGCAAGGCACTCGCCGTGCTAAGAAAAAGAAAAAAGCGCCAGCAAAAGATAAATTTGCAGCGTCAAGAGGCCGTAACAAGTCTAAATTAAAAGCACCAGCATCGCTGCAGCATGGTTTCCAAAAACCAACTGTTGATGTTAAAAATGAAGTGCGTATTAGCGAAACAATTACAGTAGCTGAGCTTGCATCACGCATGGCTGTTAAAGGCGCTGAAGTTGTTAAAACAATGATGAAAATGGGTGACATGGTTACTATTAACCAAGTGATCGACCAAGAAGCTGCACAACTAGTTGCAGAAGAAATGGGTCACAAGGTTATCATTGTTAAAGAAAACGAATTAGAGCAAACAGTACTTAACGACCGCCATGAAGATGGTAAGTCAGAGCCTCGTGCTCCAGTAGTAACTGTAATGGGTCACGTTGACCATGGTAAAACATCGACTCTAGATTACATTCGTTCTGCGAAGGTTGCTTCTGGCGAAGCCGGTGGTATTACACAGCATATTGGTGCATACCATGTTGATGTAAACGGCAATATGATTACCTTCTTAGATACTCCAGGACATGCTGCATTTACATCAATGCGTGCTCGTGGTGCTAAAGCGACAGATATCGTAATCTTAGTGGTTGCAGCAGATGATGGTGTAATGCCACAAACTAAAGAAGCGGTACAGCACGCACGTGCAGCTGGCGTTCCTTTAATCATTGCTGTAAACAAAATGGATAAAGAAGGCGCAGATCCAGATCGCGTTAAAAACGAACTAGCTCAGCTAGACGTTATCCCTGAAGAGTGGGGCGGCGATACGCAGTACGTTCATATCTCAGCTAAAACTGGTCTAGGTATTGATGACCTTCTTGAAGCCGTACTTATGCAATCTGAGCTTTTAGAGCTTTCAGCACCTACCGAAGGTATGGCTGCAGGTGTTGTAATTGAATCTCGTCTTGATAAAGGCCGTGGTCCAGTTGCATCAGTACTTGTTCAATCTGGTACGCTTAACCAAGGTGACATTGTATTATGTGGTCTTGAGTATGGCCGTGTTCGTGCAATGCGCGATGAAAACGGTAAAGACATCAAGTCGGCAGGTCCATCGATTCCAGTGGAAATTTTAGGTCTTTCTGGTATTCCAGCTGCGGGCGACGAAGCAACTGTAGTTAAAGATGAGCGTAAAGCGCGTGAAGTTGCTTTATACCGTCAAGGTAAGTTCCGCGATGTTAAACTAGCACGTCAACAAAAAGCTAAGCTTGAAAACATGTTTACTAACATGACTGAAGGTGATGTTTCTGAAGTTAACGTGGTACTTAAAGCAGACGTTCAAGGTTCTATCGAAGCAATCTCTGATTCACTAACTAAACTTTCTACTGATGAAGTAAAAGTGAAGATTGTAGGTTCTGGTGTTGGTGGTATTACTGAGACTGATGCGACACTAGCTGCAGCGTCTAACGCAATTGTAGTTGGCTTTAACGTTCGTGCTGATGCTTCAGCTCGTAAAGTGATTGATACTGAAAACTTAGACCTTCGTTATTACAGCGTAATTTATGCCTTAATCGAAGAAGTTAAGCAAGCAATGTCAGGCATGCTAGCACCTGAGTTTAAACAAGAAATCATTGGTCTTGCGCAAGTTCGTGACGTATTCAAGTCTCCAAAAATTGGCGCAATTGCTGGTTGTATGGTTACTGAAGGTGTTATTAAACGTAGCGCTCCAATCCGTGTACTACGTGAAAACGTGGTTATCTATGAAGGTGAACTTGAGTCACTTCGTCGCTTTAAAGACGATGTTGCTGATGTTCGTAACGGCATGGAATGTGGTATCGGCGTTAAGAACTACAATGACGTACGTGTTGGTGACCAAATCGAAGTATTTGAAACAGTTGAAGTACAACGTACTCTTTAATTGTTAGCTCGCTAAACTAATAAATGGGGGCTTAGCCCCCATTTGTGTATCCATTATTTAATTAGCTTATTATTAAATTTCAATAAGTTATGATTTTAGGACAAATGCAATGAGAGAGTTTTCTCGCACTGATCGTGTTGCACAGCAAATCCAAAAAGAAATTGCTGTAATTTTACAACGCGAAATTAAAGATCCACGCTTAGGTATGGTGACAGTGTCAGCGGTAGAAGTATCGCGTGATTTATCTTATGCCAAAATTTTCATCACTGTGTTTAACACACAAGATGAAGATGCAGCTAAGCAAAGCGCTAAAGTACTTAATGAAGCAACGGGTTATATTCGCTCGTTACTTGGTAAGCGTATTCGTGCTCGTATAATGCCTGAGTTAAAGTTTGTAGTTGATAATTCACTGATGGAAGGTATGCGTATTTCTAATTTAGTGGATTCTATTATCCGCGAAGATAACGCAAAGCATGTCGATGAAGATGTAGAAAGTGTTGATGCTGATATTTCAGATAGTGAACAAAGTACTAAGCACGTAGAAGATACAGATAGCGAAGAAGGCACTGATACAGATGGCAAAGCGCAGTAAAGGCCGTGCAGTTGACGGTATTTTGTTGTTAAACAAACCGCAAGGCATTTCATCAAATAAAGCTCTGCAGCAAGCGAAAGGTGTTTATTTTGCACAAAAAGCTGGCCACACTGGGGCTTTAGACCCGCTTGCTACAGGTATGCTGCCAATTTGTTTTGGTGAGGCGACTAAGTTTACGCAGTTTTTACTCGATACAGATAAAACCTATATCGTTCGTGCAAAACTGGGTGAGCGTACAACAACATCAGATTCTGATGGCGAAATCGTAAGCACGAAAGATGTGAATGTGACGCGTGAGCAGTTAACAAAAGAAATTGCAGCTTTTGTTGGAGAGTCAGATCAATATCCATCAATGTACTCAGCACTTAAGTATCAAGGTAGACCATTATATAAGTACGCACGAGAGGGTATTGAAGTCCCTCGTAAATGCAGAAAAATAAATGTGTTTAGCTTATCGTTTGACGAATTTGATGAACAAAACAACGTATTACAAATGACGGCTCATGTATCAAAAGGGACGTATATTCGTACAATCGTTGATGATTTGGGCGAAAACCTAGGGTGTGGCGCACACGTTATAATGCTTCACAGAACTGCTGTTGGTCAGTATCCGGCAGATAAAATGGTTTCGCTTGATGAAATTGAAGCGTTGCTTGCTAAAGCGAAAGCAGAAGAGCTTGCGCCTTCTACTTATTTAGACTCGTTGTTATTACCTATAGACACTGCTTTAACTGATTTACCTGTTATTGAAATTTCGAAAGAGCAGGGCAAAGTATTTAGTCATGGGCAAGCAGTCGAGTTACCTGAAGCTTTACCAGAGGGGGCAATTAAAGTTGTTGCGGATGGTGTGTTTATTGGTACTGGCGAGCGCAACTCAAGTGGCCATTTAAAGGTTAAACGCGGTCTTGCTAGCCAGCAAGATGATTACGTAAAGCCTGAATAAGCAATTAGTGTGCCCAGCAGTGGCTTATTAGTTGTAGATGGGAATAATTAACTTGTAGTTATTCCCACAGTTGGTAGAATACGCTGGCTTAATCGTTTTGGCTGAATTAGTGATCGGCTAAGACACCTTTTAAATTTAATTTTTGGAGTTACTATGTCACTAAGCAATCAAGAAAAAATCGATATCATTGCTAAATTTGCACGTGCAGAAGGCGATACAGGTTCATCAGAAGTACAAGTAGCATTACTTACTTATGATATCAACAAGCTTCAAGGTCACTTTGCTGATCACAAGCATGACTTCCACTCACGTCGTGGTCTGCTTCGTAAAGTAAGCACTCGCCGTAAACTACTTGATTACCTTAAAGGTAAAGATATCACTAGTTATACTGCACTAATCAAAGAACTTGGCCTACGTCGTTAAGAACTAGATTATAGAAATGGGAGCTTTTTAGCTCCTTTTTTTGTGCCTAAAATTTGTGTTTGAAAATAAAACAAATTTATAAACTTATTGAATTATATTGTAAAACTCCTATTTCATAGCTTATCAAGCATCGTTGTATTTACCCACTCATTAGCCCAGCTTAAATCTAGTAGCTAGTGTGTGTTGACCTTTCGTGATTAATTTTGCAGCTGTATGTTTGGTCTTTAGGCAAGGCAGCGCCTATGTAGTGTGGTTATTCCCCATAAATAGGCGATAACGCAGCATAAATGCCAAACATGCGCTGCCTTGCGGGTTCATCCTAGGGGCGATTAACTCTTTGTTGCTCGATTTTTACTTAGCCCACTAGGTTACAAATCTCGCGCCGTGATTAAATCGCCCCTAGATTGAACAAATTTCAATCCGCAAAGATCAACACACCCTAGACTCGCATTTTGAAGTAGCTTTGGTATATACTATGCGCGTAGATAAAAAGGTTTATCTACGCTTATTCACATCATTGCCAATTGTAGTACTTAATTGATTTCCAACTGAATACAATTATGTACTGTAATTGGTACTTTGATGACAACTTATTAGAATACATTTAAGGAATATTTTAAGTGCAAGCAATTATTAAAGAATTCAAACTAGGTCAACATACAGTGACTCTAGAAACTGGTGCAATCGCTCGTCAAGCAGACGGCGCTGTACTTGCAAGCATTGGCGACACTTCAGTTTTAGTAACTGTTGTTGGTAAGCGTGAAGCACAACCTGGTCAAGACTTTTTCCCACTAACAGTTAACTACCAAGAGCGTATGTACGCTGCTGGTCGTATCCCAGGTGGTTTCTTAAAGCGTGAAGGTCGTCCTAACGATGGCGAAACTCTTATTGCACGTCTTATTGACCGTCCAATTCGTCCACTTTTCCCAAGCGGTTTTGTAAACGAAGTACAAGTTATTGCGACTGTTGTTTCTGTTAACCCTGAAATCCAACCTGATATGGTTGCGATGATTGGTACTTCAGCAGCACTTGCTATCTCAGGTATCCCGTTCAGTGGTCCAATTGGTGCATCTCGCGTTGGTTACATCAACGGCGAATACGTACTTAACCCTACATTGAAAGAGCTTGAAGAAAGCCAACTTGATTTAGTAGTAGCCGGTACTGATAAAGCGGTACTTATGGTTGAATCAGAAGCTAACGTACTTGCAGAAGACGTAATGCTTGGCGCTGTTGTATATGGTCATGAGCAATCTCAAGCGATCATCACTGCAATCGAAGAATTTAAAGCGCAAGCAGGCAAGCCTACTTGGGATTGGACTGCACCAGCTAAAAACGTTGCACTAGAAGATAAAGTAGCAGCAATTGCTGCTGATAAAGTAGGCGCAGCTTACTTAATCACTGATAAAGTAGCGCGTAAAGAAGCACTTGGCGAAGCGAAGGACGAAGTTGTTGCAGTATTAACAGCTGAACTTGCTGAAGGCGAGTCTTTAGACAAGCAAGAAGTTGGTAAAATCTTCGGTTCACTTGAGAAGAAAATCGTTCGTGGCCGTATCGCTGCTGGCGAAAAACGTATCGATGGTCGTGAACCAGATATGATTCGTGCACTAGATGTAATGACTGGCGTATTACCGCGTACTCACGGTTCTGCTATATTTACTCGTGGCGAAACTCAAGCGTTAGTAACAGCTACACTTGGTACAGAACGTGATTCACAGTTAATCGACGATTTAACTGGTACTCATAAAAACCACTTTATGCTTAACTATAACTTCCCTCCATTCTGTGTAGGTGAAACTGGTTTTGTTGGTTCTCCTAAGCGTCGTGAAATCGGCCATGGTAACCTTGCTAAGCGTGGTATTGCTGCTGTAATGCCAACACTGACTGAATTCCCATATTCAATCCGTGTAGTATCTGAAATTACTGAATCAAACGGTTCATCTTCAATGGCTTCTGTGTGTGGTACTTCACTTGCACTTATGAATGCTGGCGTTCCAATTAAAGCATCTGTTGCGGGTATCGCGATGGGTCTAGTTAAAGAAGACGAAAAATTCGTTGTTCTTTCTGACATCTTAGGTGATGAAGATCACTTAGGTGACATGGACTTTAAAGTTGCGGGTACTGCTGCGGGTATTACTGCACTTCAAATGGATATCAAAATTGAAGGTATTACTCAAGAAATCATGCAAATTGCGCTTAAACAAGCTAAAGCTGCACGTTTACACATCCTAGAAGTGATGGACGAAGCGATTTCTGCTCCTTCTGAAGAGCTATCAATGTTTGCTCCTCGTATCTACACGATGAAAATCCCACAGAAGAAAATCGCTGAAGTTATTGGTAAAGGTGGCGCAACTATTCGTCAACTTACTGAAGAAACTGGTACAACGATTGAAATCGGTGACGACGGTACAATCAAAATTGCCGCTACAGATGGCGAAAGTGCAGCTAATGCCATTAGCCGTATTGAGCAATTAACAGCTGAACTTGAAGTAGGTACTATCTACGAAGGTAAAGTTGTACGTATTGTTGACTTCGGTGCATTTGTAAACATTCTTCCAGGTAAAGATGGTCTAGTACATATTTCTCAAATTAGTACTGAGCGCGTTAACAACGTGGCTGATCACCTTTCTGAAGGTCAAGAAGTTAAAGTTAAAGTACTAGAAGTAGATCGCCAAGGCCGTGTACGTCTAAGTATTAAAGAAGCAATGGAATCAGCAGCACCAGCTGTTGACGCGCCAACTGACGCGTAATTGCTAACTTATTAATCTAGTATATTAGCTAGATGATAAAAAAGGGGCTGTTTAGCCCCTTTTTTTATGCTTTAATGAAACCTTATTGGACAAGGTCTGTCTTATATTAATCGCGATATATCTTGGTATTAAGGATTTTAATGATACTCAAACATTTAGCTTTGGCATCTTTTGCTATTTTGTCTTTAAGCGCTTGCCAAACTACAACAGAATCAGAACCAACCCCGATTGTTAATGTGCCATTTACTGCACCTTTAGCTTCTGACTTTAGAAGTGAAATTGCTATTGCACGCTACTCAGAGCTATTAAATAGAGCCGACTTAAGCGAAGAGCAACAAGCTAAGCTTTATTACGACCGTGGTGTACTTTTTGATAGTCTAGGTATGACAACTCTTTCACGTATTGATTTTAATCGCGCAGTAAAGCTTAAGCCTGATTTAGCTGAAGTGTATAATTTTTTAGGTATTCAACATACGCTTATGCAGCAGTATGAAAAAGCCTATGAGTTTTTCGATTCTGCCCTAGAACTTGATGAAGAGCATGAATACGCCTATTTAAATCGTGGTATCGCACTGTATTACGGCGACAGAGCAGGCCTTGCTAAAAATGATTTTAATGAATTTTTAGCTCGCTCTCCAAAAGATCCGTACCGAGTTTTATGGGTTTATTTAGCACAAGCACAAGAGGATAAAGCCGTTGCGCTTGATGCACTTAAACAAAATGCCACTGCGCTTGATGAATCACAATGGGCGTACCAGTTAATTTCTCTTTATACGGGGGATATGAGTGAACATGCATTTTTATCTGGCATTAGTGATGGTGTTAGAACCGAGCAAGAATATGCGCAGCGTTTATGTGAAGCTTATTTTTACTTAGCCAAAATGCATCAAGCAGCTGGTGAGCTGTATTTAGCATCAGACTATTTTAGGCTTGCGCTAGCAACCAATGTACACGAGTTTATTGAGTACAAGTATGCGCGTTTAGAACTTGAGTTGATGGAAGGTGTTGACGCAAGTTAAGCGTTTTAAGTTAATAGGTGTATTACTATGTTGTTTGTTAATTACAGGCTCGAGTAATCACCTTGGCGCTATTGGCTTTTGGCATGTTTTAAATACAAAATCCAATGTTCTACAAAGTTATTGGAATTCACCTGCTTACTTTTCTGACCACCTAGAGCAGTTACCAAAGACCTCTTTAGCTATACTCGCTCGCAATCAAATTTCCTCAGCGCAATATATGTATTCTCTTAAGCTTATTAAAAGCAGTCAGAGTGATACTGCAAAACAATTTTGGCTCTCCGCTATAAATGACTTAACAATCCCAGAGCGTAAAATATTAGCAGCAAAGTTGCTTGAGCAATCACGTTGGGGGGATTTAAAACTACTCGCTAGTAAAAACAAATTACCAGCAGGGGATGTGCTAAATCATCTAAAACTTCAGTTAAAAACACCACAGAGTAAAGTATCTACAGCGTTTATACACAATCTTGGTTTTTCATCTTTAAGAAATATAAGCAAACCTAATAAGCAATGTATGTTTAACGTACTGACTATGAGCGATCATCGTAGTGGCTTATATAAACTTACAGAGTTTATTAATACTTATAATAAACAGCCAGAGCCCCGTGAAAATATTTTTTGCTTTTCAAAACCAGTTTACGTTGCAGGTATGCTTGAGTGTAAAAGTAGCACTAATCAAATAGCAAAGTGTGACTGGCAATCAGCTAAACTCAATAACCAGCTTCCTAACAATTTTGATTTTATAGTAATGATGCCAAAAGATGGAACGGCTAATGTTACTAAAGGAACAATGCTAATAAACTCAAAAGCAAAATACAGTGTGTTTTTGCATGAGTTGATGCATTTTAACGGTTTTGAAGATGAATACGCTTTGCCTAAAACTAAGCAAGCATGGTTGTGTGCAAAAAGAGGTTTTGTTGCGCCTAATCTATTTATTTCTCATGGTGAGCCGCGGCCAACAGATTGGCATAAGGCAAAGAGTTGTCAGCAAGGAGGCATTGCTTATAAGCCCAGTGAAAATTGGTCCATTATGCAATATCAGCAGTTAGGTCTCTCAGCGCAGTATAGGCAACTTTGGTTGGAACATTTAGATACGACCAATGGTAAGTTTCATCGTCACTCTAGCGCGCTTACATTTGCAAATAAGACTATATTAAACTAACAATTATCACTATTAATTAATTGTTTTTTTAGGCTTAATAAATTGTTAGTTGTTGTTTGAAAAATGTCCATATAGAACCGCTTTTTATAGACAAAATAAGTGTTTTTCAGTATAACTATAGTCATTAATGTCGTTTAAAAACAGGCAGTAAAAGCATCACTTAGTATTAAAAAAGAGATGCCCTGATAAACTTATGATTATAAAAGGCCCTACATTATGACTTTGCTCTGGATACCCTTGTTATCCTTAATTGGCAGTGTTATTTCTGCATGCACAGGTAAGTTATCCCGTAATTTAAGCACTAGTTTAACGGCTCTTGCGCCTTTGACTGCTTTGGGGATTACTCTATACCATGCACCTGCAGTTTTAGCGGGCGAAACAATTCGTTATTCTTTAGCTTGGATCCCGTCTATAGGACTCGACTTATCTCTGCGGTTAGACGGTCTTAGTTTATTGTTTATGTTTATGATTTTAGGCATAGGCCTGCTCGTTATCCTCTACACGCGTTACTACCTCAGTGCTAACGATTCAATGGCTAAGTTATATAGTTACTTAATGCTATTTATGACCGCAATGCTTGGCATTGTTATGTCTAATAATGTTATCCAATTGTGGCTGTTTTGGGAATTAACGAGTATAAGTTCATTTTTATTAATTAGTTTTTGGTGGCATAAGTCAGAAGCGCGTAAGGGCGCACGCATGGCGCTTGCAGTAACAGGGGCGGGTGGCTTAGCACTACTTGCTGGCTTAATGTTATTAGGAGACATTGTTGGTAGTTACGACCTAGATGTTATTTTAGCAAGCAAAGCAATCATTCAATCTCACGATTTATACGAAGTAGCATTGGTATTGGTACTATTAGGTGCGTTTACTAAATCGGCACAATTTCCATTTCATTTTTGGCTTCCTCATGCAATGGCAGCACCTACTCCAGTAAGTGCGTATTTACATTCTGCAACTATGGTAAAAGCCGGTATATTTTTGTTAGCGCGTTTTCATCCTGCTTTAGCTGGCACGGATACTTGGTTTTTACTTGTAGGGTTAACAGGTTTAGCAACGCTATTGTTTGGTGCATACATAGCATTATTCAAACACGATTTAAAAGGATTGTTAGCCTATTCAACAATAAGCCACTTAGGTTTAATAACGCTGCTATTAGGACTTGATACTGAGCTTGCGACCGTTGCTGCTATTTTCCATATAATTAATCATGCAACCTTTAAGGCATCGTTATTTATGGCAGTTGGTATTATTGATCATGAAACGGGCACGCGTGATATGCGTAAATTAAATGGCATGTGGCGATACTTACCTTACACAGCAACACTTGCAATGGTCGCGGCAGCGGCAATGGCTGGCGTTCCGCTACTTAATGGTTTCTTATCGAAAGAAATGTTCTTTGCAGAAACACTGCATCAACAAGTGCTTGGTTCTATGTCGTGGTTAATTCCAGTATTGGCAACTGTTGCAGGTGCTTTCGCTGTAGCGTACTCAGCCCGCTTTATTCACGACGTATTTTTTAATGGCGACCCGATTGATTTACCTCGAACGCCGCATGAACCACCACGCTATATGCGTGTACCAATAGAAATACTCGTTGTGATTTGTTTATTGGTGGGCATGTTCCCGCACTTTACAATTGACGGTATTTTATCTGCGGCATCTTTAGCTGTACTTGGAAAAGAAATGCCAGTGTACGAATTAGCTATCTGGCATGGGTTTAACTTACCTCTACTTATGAGTGCAATGGCGATTGCTGGCGGCTTATTTATTTACATTAATCGTAAATATCTATTTCAATTTCAAGCATCACTACCACCTCTCAATGCTAAAAAAACCTTTGAACGTGTAATTTTAAGTATCGTTGCTTGGTGTCAATCAAAGGTAAATAGTACAGAAAATGGTTCCCTACAGCGCTATCTTGTAATTATGTTAGCAGTAGTACTACTGTGTGCGGGTTGGCCATTATTTGAAATGCAACAGCTTGCCGGTAGCATGCCACTTACGCCGGTTGATGTGCACAATGCAATTGGAGCTGGCTTGTTGATTATTGGTGCACTTGCTACCGTTATTTGGCATCGCTCTCGAATGGTATCGTTGTTAATGCTCTCAATTGTAGGGTTAATGGTGTCGGTTGTATTTACACGTTTTTCTGCACCTGATTTAGCACTTACACAACTAACCGTTGAGGTTGTTACTATTATTTTACTTATGCTGGCATTGTTTTTTTTACCGCAGCATACGCCAAAAGAATCAAGTTCGTTACGCGTACTTCGAGACTTAGGCATAGCTTCTACGCTAGGTGTAGTTATAGCGAGTATTTGTTATGCATTACTTACACGTCCATTAGATTCAATTTCAGACTTCTTTATTGCTAACGCTAAGATTGGTGGCGGTGGTACTAACGTAGTTAACGTTATTTTGGTCGACTTTAGGGGCTTTGATACGCTTGGCGAAATTACCGTATTAGGTATTGCCGCATTAGGTATATTTAAAGTACTTTCTCGAATCCCATTATTTATGCCTGCAAGTGACAGTGAAGGGCGCCCATGGGCTAAAGAGCGTCACCCAATATTACTGGCGAGTATTTCACAAAGTTTATTGCCGCTTGCCTTATTGGTTTCTGCGTATATTTTCTTACGTGGGCATAACTTACCTGGTGGTGGTTTTATTGCTGGGTTAGTAACATCAATCGCGTTTATTTTGCAATACATGGCGCATGGTACGGCATGGATTAACGAACGTTTTGATGTTAATTATCGCAAAATTATAGCTTCAGGCATTGGTATTTCTTTGTTTACAGGTGTGGGTAGTTGGTTCTTTGATAAGCCATTTTTAACAACTTGGTTTGACTACTTTGATATTCCGTTTGTCGGTAAAACAGAGCTTGCCAGCGCGATTGCATTTGACCTAGGTGTTTACTTAACAGTTGTAGGCGCTACGTTAATGATTTTAGCAAGCTTAGGTAATATGACAGCAGATACCCAGAAAAAAGAGGTAAATATTTAATGGAATTATTGTACGCATCTTGCGTTGGAGTATTGGTCAGTTGCGGTGTGTTTTTACTGCTGAGAGCTCGTACATTCCCTGTAGTACTTGGGCTTACTATGATTTCATACGCTGTTAACTTATTTTTGTTTTCAGCAGGTCGTCTCACTATTAATAAAGCAGTAGTGCTTGGCACAGGATCAGATTATGCAGATCCTCTACCTCAAGCTTTAGTGCTTACCGCTATTGTAATCGGCTTTGCGATGACCGCATTTGTGGTTATTTTGGCAATACGTGGGCGCGCCGATTTAGGTAGTGACCATGTTGATGGTTATGTGCCTAATACCTCTGCAGATAATAAGGAGCAAAAATGATCCAACATTTAGCTTCGCTACCTATTTTATTACCTATGCTGACGGCAGTTATTTTATTACTGCCGCCGTGTGGTAAAAGCGTCAAAATTCGCCGCTTAGTTTCAATTGTAATGGCAATAGCTACTTTTGCCATTAGTGTGCTTTTACTGGTACATATTAATAATACGGGTATTAATGTTTACGCTATTGGTAATTGGTCTGCACCATTTGGGATAGTCTTAGTTGCTGATATGTTATCTACCTTATTAGTTACGTTAACTTCACTTTTAGGTTTGGGCGCTATTTTATATGGTAGTGCTGGCGATGATGAAAAGGGCAGCTTTTATCATCCACTTGTCCACTTTTTAATATTGGGTGTAAATGGCGCGTTTTTAACGGGCGATTTATTTAACCTATTTGTATTTTTTGAAGTGTTACTGATTGCATCCTATGCATTGTTAATGCATGCAGGTGATAAACAAAACACTCGTGCTGCACTGCAATATGTAATATTGAATTTAGTTGGCTCAAGCGTGTTTTTAATCGGTTTGGGTATTTTGTACGGTGTACTTGGTACGCTTAATATTGCAGATATGGCGCAAAAAGTATCCGAGCTTACGGGCGATGATGTATACCTAGCAAAGGCTGGTGGTTTATTACTACTCATTGTATTTGCATTAAAGGGCGCATTATTACCTCTGCATTTATGGCTTCCAAATACATATTCAAGCGCTAAACCTGTGGTTGCTGCATTATTTGCGATTATGACCAAGGTAGGCGTTTACGCTATGCTTCGTGTTTACACTGTGATATTTGGCGAACAAGCAGGGGCGCTTGAACATATGGCGCAGCCTTGGCTTTGGGGCTTAGCAATTGCCACGATTATAGTGGGTGCTATTGGTGTTATGGCAGCGCAAGACTTACGTAAACTCACTTCTAACTTAGTATTGGTATCAGTGGGAACGTTGGTTGCGCTAATCGCATTACAAAATGTAAATGCCACTGCTGCACTTTTATATTATTTAGTTCATTCAACACTTGTTAGTGCCGCACTATTTTTATTAGCAGATTTAGTTTCAATCCAGCGCGGTAAAGTTGGCGACAGGCTAGTAGCAGGTCGCTGCGTTAAACAACCATTTTTATTAGGTGTGTGCTTTATTGTTGCGGCTTTAACAGTAGTTGGTATGCCGCCACTATCAGGCTTTGTAGGTAAAATTTGGATACTTAAAGCCACATTAAATAGTGAGCAAGCTTTACTATTTTGGCCTGTATATTTAGTAACAAGCTTTGCGTTATTAGTAGCGCTTTCGCGTGCCGGCACGACCTTATTTTGGGAGCATAAAAGTAAAAAAAGCGAAAACGCAGATGGTGCAAATGCACACCCGTTGCAGGTAACTGTAATTATAGGTTTACTTGCTTGTTCGCCATTGCTCGTTATTTTTGGCGGGCCAATAAGTGACTACATGCTAGGTGCTGCTACTCAGTTACATGATATAAGCGGCGGTATTAATGCTGTACTTAAAGGAGGCATGTGATGAGATTACAAGCCCGTTTTCGTTGGTTACCAACACCATTTCGTAGCCTGTTTTTGTTTATGGTATGGTTGTTGTTAAATAATAGCGTGTCGGTAGGACACTTAGTACTAGCGACTATTTTTGCTATATTTATACCCCTATTAAGCTTTTCACTTCGCGAACCTCAACCGCTTATTTTAAGGCCTGGACTAGCATTAAAGCAGTTACTTATAGTGCTTTACGATATTATTGTTGCAAATCTACAGGTGGCTTTGCTTATACTTGGGCCATCTAAAAACTTACGCCCGGCCTTTATAAAAGTACCGATTGATTTAACTCATGATATGCCAATTACTATATTGGCCAGTAGTGTATCGCTTACACCCGGTACAGTGAGCGCAGAGGTTTATCCAATTGCAGAATCGTTACCTGAAGGTGAAGAGCCAACACAACGTTACTTACTAATACATGTGCTTGACCTTAAAGATGAAGAAGCACTTATCAAACAAATAAAACAACGCTACGAAGCTCCACTGAAGGAGATATTTCAATGTTAGACACCGTATTACTCATTGTTTTTTCGATGATTGGCTTATCATTATTGCTTAATTTATGGCGATTGATTATTGGTCCGTCAGTGCCTGACCGTGTTTTAGCGCTCGATACAATGTACATAAATGTTATTGCACTGATTATTTTATACAGTATAAGTATGGACACAGGGCTTTACTTTGAAGCAGCACTGCTTATTGCCATGCTTGGTTTTATAAGTACAGTTGCAGTGTGTAAGTATTTACTACGCGGCGATATAATTGAATAAGGTGAAAACATGATCAGCGAATGGGTTGTATCAATACTATTGTTATTTGGTGGTACGTTTATTTTAATTGGCTCGATAGGCTTAATTAAACTGCCTGACTTTTTTATGCGTTTGCATGGACCAACAAAGGCAACAACGTTAGGTATGGCAAGTATGTTAATCGCAGCTATGGTTTATTTTGTAAATTCAGGCCATGGACTCAGTGTTAGAGAAATACTCATTACTATATTTTTACTCATTACGGCGCCGATTAGTGGTTACATGCTAATAAAATCAGCTATTCATCATAAGCTAAAAGCTAAAGAAGGCACTAAAGGTCTCGATAATGTAGAGGACGATTAACGCAAATGCGCACTAATAAAAGGCCGAATAAACGCGATTTATTCGGCCTTTTTAATGATTACCTGTCCCCTTTACAATACTAATTAATCATGTGACTATAAAACGATTATTTATATTAAAGGATATTATTATGGGTAAGGTACTACTTTTATCATTACTGATTTTTTCTAGCAGTTTATATGCTGAGCAAAATACAAAACAGCAAAAAATAGATGAACTTATTAGTGTAATGAACTTAGATTCAATGGTTGATTCTATGTACGGCCAGGTTGAAGGTATGATGAAAGGTATGTCTGATCAAATGGGTGTTAAGCCTTCTGAACAGGCAATTTTTGATAAATACTATGGTGACATGACGACGGTATTAAAAACCGAAATGAGCTGGGCCAAAATGCAGCCGATGATGATTAGCGTGTACGACAAACATTTTAGTGAGCAAGAGATTGCTGATATGTTAGCATTTTATAAGACAGATACCGGGCAAAAAATACTTGAAAAAATGCCTGTTGTAATGCAAGAGTCTATGCAAATGTCTCAAAGCTTAATGAAAGATGCCATGCCTAAAATACAAACTTTAGCGCAGCAGCTAAGCGACGAATTAGAGCAAAGCCGTAGCGAATCAAACTAGGGCATGTAGATCTTTGTGGATTGAATTTATTCAATCCAAGGAAGATTAAATTGCGGCGCGAGGTTTGTAACCTAGTGAGCTCGGTAACTGCTCATGCGTTACCCTACAGGCTTACATTCATGTAAGAATAAGCAAAAACCGAGCAAAGCTTCCGCGTCCTGCTCACGCCCCTGATCTTCATCCATGTAGGCAACAAAGAGTTAATCGTCCCTAGAGGGAACCCAAAGGGCAGCGCATGTTTGGTATTTGTGATGCGTTATCGCCAACTTATGGGGAATAACCACATAAATAGGCTCTGCCTTGCCTAAAGACCAAACAGTCTGCTGTAAGTTAAACCACTAATGTTCAACAGGCCCTTAGATTAATACGCGCCTTACTTAGGCGCTTCTCTCCTGAATTCACCCCTCCTGATAATACGCGCCGGTATCAGCTTAAGTTAATTCTGTTTGTGTCACTATGCCGATGATCAATAATACTTAATCATTTTGATATACGAGTGCGTGGAAGCAAGGCAATTAGTGATAACAACTAAATAATAAAATCTTTGCCTTGTTATCAACACGATTTTATTCTCTCAAACAGGTCACTTAATTAAGCGAATTGGTATTATTTTATTAGCTTTAAAATAGTCATTGACCTATGTGTTGCACCTAGGTTTATTATGAAGCCACTGAAACACGACGGAGCCAAATTATGTATGTTAAACAACTCGCCAAGTTAATGGGCGTGACTGCCGATACTGTTCGTCATTACACGCGTGTTGGGTTACTTAATCCAATACGCAGTGAAGAAAATGGCTATCAAGAATATACAAAGCAAGACCAGCAGCGTTTAAAGTTTATTATTAGCTCTCGTCAACTTGGTTTTTCACTCAAAGATATTCAACACATTATAGGCGAGTCAGAGCAGGGAAATTGTCCTTGTCCTTTAACACGCAAACTCATTACTAAACGCCTAGAAGAAACCGAAGCACTATTTCAAGAAACATTAAAGCTACGAAACAGAATGCATGCAGCCCTTGAGCAATGGGATACATCAGCCGATGGTGAAAATGCCAGTGACGTGTGTAGTTTAATAGAATCTTTTGTTGATCCAATAAACGATTCCGTAAATAAGGAGCAGCGTAATGACGACTAATACAAAAGACACCGCGCAAAACTTTATTATTGAAGGCGCTAATTGCGGCAGTTGTGTAGCCAAAATTGAAAAAGCCCTTAATAGCGTGCAAGGCGCGCAAAACGTGGAAATGAACTTTGCTGAGCGTACTGTACGCGTAGAAGGTAAAGCTGACGAAAGTACGCTTATTAAAGCAGTCGAAAACATTGGTTATTCAGCTAAGCCAATGAGTAATGAGTCTGATCAAGATGCACTTGATGAAAAAGCAAAGTCGGACGAGGCACATTACAAAAAGCTAATGCGTAATATGATATTAGCGTTAGGAGTCGGTGCACCGTTAATGATATACGGGCTTATTTTTGATATGAGTGTGACCACCGACACACAACGAATAGCCTGGTTTTTAGTGGGTATAGTCACGCTTGTGGTTGTGGCTATATCAGGTAAGCAATTTTACAACGGTGCTTGGCAGGCATTTAAAAACCATGCTGCCAATATGGATACATTAATAGCGCTTGGTACAGGTACTGCGTGGTTGTATTCAATGTTCGTAGTAATAGCACCAAACTTATTACCACAAGTCGCAAGGCACGTATATTTTGAAGCATCATCGATGATCATCGGTTTAATTAGTTTAGGGCTCGCTTTTGAAGTAAAAGCACGTGGGCGCACCTCACAAGCAATTAAACGCTTAATTGGCCTGCAACCAAAAACTGCACGCGTTATTCGCGATGGTCAAGAGCAAGACATCGACATTAGTGATGTTGTAAAAAATGATGAAGTACGCGTACGCCCGGGTGAAAAAATCCCTGTGGATGGCGATGTTATTGAAGGCAGCAGTACGGTTGATGAGTCAATGCTTACTGGTGAGCCAATGGCTGTAAGCAAAAAAACGGGCGACAAAGTCGTTGCCGGAAGTATTAATAAAAGTGGCACTTTATTATTTAAAGCCACGCACATTGGTAGCGAAACCACACTTGCCAATATTATCAATATGGTAAAGCGTGCACAAAACTCAAAGCCATCAATAGGGCGCTTAGCTGATGTTATATCAGGAATATTTGTACCAACAGTCATGATTATTGCGGTGCTTGCAGGCCTTGCATGGTTAAACTTTGGACCTGAGCCATCAATTGCTTATGCCGTTGTTGCGGTTACCACTGTACTTATTATTGCTTGTCCTTGTGCGCTAGGACTCGCAACCCCTATGTCGGTTATGGTGGGTATTGGTAAAGCTGCAGAGTCAGGAATATTAATTCGAAATGGTGAGTCGCTGCAAACAACATCTAAAATCACCACCATGATTTTAGATAAAACAGGCACTATTACTCAAGGCACACCGCAAGTTACCGATGTAGTTACCTTTAATAACAGTGATGAAAATACAGTAATGCAACTTGTTGCAAGCCTTGAAAGTAGCTCAGAGCATCCACTAGCCCAAGCAATTACGGCACACGCTAAAAAGCAGGGCTTAGCTTTAAGTAAAGTAGCCGACTTTAATGCAATTACAGGTAAAGGTGTCACTGGCAGTGTTGACGGGCAAACATTGTTGTTTGGCAATAAAGCGCTAATGGATAAATACAACGTGGCCGTTTATGATGCAATCGAGCAAGCTCAAACACTTGCCAGTGATGCTAAAACGCCCATGTATTTTGCAAGTAATAATAAGCTCCACGCTATTATTGCAGTAGCCGATCCAATTAAAGAGGATTCAGTTGAAGCTATTAAACGCCTGCAAGATAAAGGTATCCACCTAGTTATGCTAACAGGTGACAACAAAGCCACTGCACAAGCCGTTGCTAAACAAGTTGGTATTGATGACTTTATTGCAGAAGTAATGCCCGATGATAAAGTGAACGAAGTAACAAAATGCCAAGCAAATGGTGAAATAGTGGGTATGACAGGTGATGGTATTAACGATGCTCCCGCACTTGCACAAGCCGACGTAGGATTTGCAATTGGTACAGGTACCGATGTTGCAATAGAAAGTGCAGACATTACCTTAATGCGTGGTTCATTACATGGCCTTGCTGATGCAATTGCAGTGAGTAATGCAACTATTTCAAATATTAAACAAAACCTATTTGGTGCCTTTATTTATAACGTGGCGGGTATTCCGATTGCAGCCGGCGTGTTGTATCCATTTTTTGGCATCCTACTTAACCCTGTTGTTGCAGGTGCAGCTATGGCACTTTCATCGCTTACAGTGGTAAGTAACGCTAATCGCTTACGTTTTTTCAAACCAAATAAATCGTAATTTAAGCTAAGGAGTACATTATGTTGATGATTAATATAGGTGGTGCACTGTTAATAGCTGCAATTATTTATTGGTTTTGGCTATACAAACCAGAGCAAACACAAAGTGATGACAACAAAGAAACGATAGTCGTTGATAACGGTGTTTATAAGCCAAGACACATTAAAGTGGCAGCCAACAAAGAGGTTGTACTTACCTTTGATAGAAAAGACAGCGCGCCGTGCGCCGAAACAGTGGTATTTCCACAGCTTGATATAAGTAAAACGCTGGCAATGGGTGATGGCAATACGGTTAAACTACCTGCGCTTGAAGCCGGTGAATACGACTTTCATTGCCAAATGCAAATGTACAAAGGCAAGCTAGTTGCTCAGTAATCTGAGCTAAGTAGCTAGTTGCTCAGTAATCTGAGCTAAGTAGGTGTTGTGGTCGTATAATTGCCTTATATAAGCTGTATAAATAGATGAGTAGGAGTCGTTATACTAAATGAATAAACTAAACCCTAAAAAATTATTGAATAGTAAATGGACCGCAACACCTGCTATAAATAAAGAAAAACACTTCATTATTGTTGAGGTGGAATTTGATGAAGACGGCAATGTAATTGAATGTATTACTGAGGCTGTTATGTCAAAAAATCAATATCCAATTAGTTGGCGAGATTTAAAAGATAACCAAAAGTGGCTGCAAGGGTGGAAGTAGTTTAAATCTACATAATTTACCTCACTCCAATAGCTGGCACGCGATGTAGGTTTGCTTAAGTCAAGCGAACCTATATTTTACAACGCATCAAATTATGAGTTGAATGCTACAACTTAGCTTTAACATTGAAACCTTTCTAGGTAAATTCGCCATTTGGCAACAAAACAGTTAATTTCAAAATATCCTTTCAAAATTTTTATAATAAATCTCAAAATTAATGTAACTAACTAGGGCGTGTTGATCTTTGTGGTATGAAAAACAAACAGCATGAAGATAAGGTATAATTGAATTTGCCAGAAAACTTTACACCGAACCTACATGCCAAGATTAATGTTAACAGACGGGACATGGAATGTCTTATCAAAAGTAATGTACTTAAGTGGTCGAATTTATAATAAGCCCGACCATAGAAAAACGCT
>NZ_JACGWD010000149.1:0-1358 GCF_014077565.1 Pseudoalteromonas sp. 5Ae-yellow | reverse complement strand
CATAAATACCAAACATGCGCTGCCCTTTGGGTTCTTTCTAGGGACGATTAACTCTTTGTTGCTCGGTTTTTACTTAGCCCACTAGGTTACAAACCTCGCGCCGCGATTTAATCGCCCCTAGATTGAAAAAATTTCAATCCACAAAGATCAATACGCCCTAAAGTTTTGTGTAATGTTTTCATAATCGTCTCCTTAGGCTTTGAGCCTGATTAGGGGTGACCTGATTAGAGGTAAGAAGTCCTTTTCAAAGATCCTTTAGGAGTAAAGTGTCTGTAAATTAATATTCAAAAAAATCATTTTCTGTTGGCCCACCGCTACTTTGAACATTCAGCTCATCAAATTGCTCTTTCACTTGCACCGACTCTACAGCCTGACTATCTGAGGCGTTGTCGGTTGTGTCTAGAGTTTCAAAGTTTGTGTTTGCAAATACGACTGATGAAGATACAATAGCCATAAGTACAAGTGTTGATTGTAGCTTTTTCATAATATAATCCTTCAATAGTATGCGATGTCCAGATATAAATTTGCTCTATAGCGCTCTCTAGTCACATCCTTGTTATTCTTTTTAATAGGCTCCCTTGCCTATTTAGGTTGTCTTTGGCAACTCAGAATTTAGATTACATCACAGAGCATTAACTACTTAAGGCTCTGAAATTAAGCCTCAGAGAACTCATCTTCTGATAACTCACCATCTTGGTTTGTATCGAGTTCTTCAAATTTGCTTAAAAGCTCAGCATCTACTGATGCTTCGGCTTGGCTAATTGCGCCATTACCGTCTACGTCTAGCGTATCAAAATCTGTTGCTGCAAAAGCCGCTGATGAAGAAGCTAGCGCCATTAGTACTAGTGTTGATTGAAATGTTTTCATAATAGTATTCCTTCATTGGGTTGTTGCGATTAGGCCTTTGGCTTTCATCACGTTTTGCTTAATACACTCTAGGTATTACAACTTCGGTGCCACTTTTTATTTATTATTTAAAAACAATAAGTTAAATGATATAAAGCGAGAAAAGCTTAATTTGGGGAGGTGTTATTGTTGCTATTTAGCAACAGCCATTTAACTAAAAACAATAAAGCACTATAAATCAATTGGTTAAGTTTAATTAAAAAGACACACTTTTGCTAAAAAGCCAATAAGAGGGCATTTTGGTTAGCCCTCAAAATAAACTGAATATGAACATGGAAATTACATAGGATTTATTCACGTCTATTAAAAAATTAATTCCTTTATGATTAGGGGCTGTTGATCTTTGTAGTACATATATCAATCAGCCCACATTGGTAGCCACATCATAGTAAATGCTAAAGCGAGCATTGAATGATAATTTCGTTCAAGCTTTTCATACCGCGTGGCTATCC